>CALYYZ010000061.1 GCA_945607165.1 uncultured Ruminococcus sp.
GTGTTCCAAAATTAGAGTTCTTATATCAGAATCTACTCAATCGACTAAAACCTCTCACCTCAATTATACAAAATATCCATTTTGTATAATTTTCTGTATTAGAATAATTCCCCTACTAAAATGTGCTATAATAAGGCAAATTGTGTTCGATGCACTCTGCTATTTATTCAGGAGGTCAGTATGGCTGTATCATTTCAGGACGAAGCTCCACAAATTCTAAAGGAATACCTTTTCTATATTCAGACAATTCTTGATAAATCAAAAAAAACGGTTGACGAGTATTACATTGATTTGCGAACTTTTTTCAGGTTTATGAAGCGTCATCGTGGGCTTGTTTCCGATGATATTGATTTTGATAAAATACCTATTGACGATATCACCCTTGAATTTATTAAGGGTATCACTCTGAACGATGCCTATGAATATATGAATTATCTTCAGCGTGAGCGAAATAACAAAAGTGCAGCAAGAGCAAGAAAATGCTCAAGCTTAAAGCATTATTTTGATTATCTGTATTCAAAAAAACACTATATTGAGAAAAATCCTATTGACCAGCTTGAGGCACCAAAAATCAGAAAGGCTCTTCCTAAGTACCTAACCTTGGAGCAAAGTATTGAATTGCTAAATTCCGTTGAGGGTGATAATAAAGAACGAGATTATGCAATTATTACCCTATTTTTAAATTGCGGTTTGCGGGTTTCTGAAATGGCAGGACTTAATTATTCCGATATACACAGTGACGGAACTATGCGTGTTGTAGGCAAAGGCAATAAGGAGCGTGTTGTTTATCTGAACAGTGCATGCATAGACGCAGTTAACGAATATATGAAGGTGCGGCCGGTTGACGGTGTTAAGGACAAATTGGCTCTTTTTATAAGCAGAAATCATAGAAGAATGTCTGTAAAAACTATTCAGTCAATGGTTTATAAATATCTTGAAAAAATAGGACTTAATTCACAGGGATATTCCTGTCACAAGCTGCGCCATACTGCGGCAACCCTTATGTATCAGCACGGAGGAGTTGATATAAGAGTATTAAAGGATGTCCTTGGGCACGAAAACCTTGGAACAACTGAAATATATACTCATTTAAGTTCTGAACAAATGAAAAATGCAGCAGATTCCAATCCACTGTCAAATATTAAGAAAAAAAGCAACAGATGAATGAAAAAACATCTGTTGCATTAATCTGTGTAGTATGAATTTGTCACACATAATCATCCGATATTTACAATCCCTCCTATGTCGGTAACAGGCATATTATTACATAATATTTTGATTTCTGTATTATGCTTTTTACAAAATGCATTAATTAAAGCAAAGTCGGGATGCCTTGTTATATTTCCGAAAAATACAATGGTATTTCTGTCGATTTTACCGCTTGCACCGCCGATAAAGCCGTAGTTATACCCATCGAGAGCAATATTACCCTGTGAAATAACCAAGACCTCTACCCCATTTGTTCTCAAAGCTTTTTCTATTGATGCATCTGATGTTATTGCTGCGTTGTTATTGAGTACAAGTGTTGCACAACGAGCATAACCCTGATTTACATTGATAGTTTTAATATTATTTTCACTGCAATAATCAAGCAGATTTTTGTCAATTGCCGAAAGCTTGCCATACAAAGTGTTGCCAATAAACAAAAAGTTAAGCAGAATATTCTCCGGATACTTATTTCCGGCATAGTTAGCACAAAAACAAAGGTTTTTATGTGACAGCTTTTCAGCAAGAGATAAACATTCATTCAAAATAAATAAGGAATCATTTATCAGCAAAATCTGCATATCTGCGTGCTGTTGTTCAGGCTTGGGGAAAGCATTGACCGTGTCGCTCGCCATGACTGTGTGACCGAGCTTTTCAATTTCCCTCACAAAACAAGGATACTTGTCAGACATAACAAAAGTACTCATCAGCTTATTGCCTCAAATGCCTGTCTGATGTTTTTGACGCCAATAAGCTCAGCGTCATTGCAATTAACTCCTTTTAGGTTGTGATAAGGCATAATAATTTTTGTGAATCCAAGTCTCACAGCTTCGTTAATCCTCATCTGAGCCTGCGAAACCGCTCTAATTTCACCTGCAAGTCCGATTTCTCCGAATACAACAGATTTTTCATTAATCGGTGTATCTTTTAGGCTGCTCAGAAGTGCCATAGCTATTGATAAATCTATTGCAGGCTCATCAACACGCAGTCCGCCCACTATATTAATATATGCGTCATAATTTGAAAAATAATAGCCTGCTCTTTTTTCAAGCACTGCAAGCAAGAGCGACAACCGATTATAGTCAAAGCCGGTTGACATTCTTCGTGGATTTCCGTAGCCACTCTGAGTAGCAAGTCCCTGTGCTTCAGCAAGAATAGGTCTTGTACCCTCTATTGTGCATGTAACACAGGTCCCCGAAACATTTTTAGGTCTTCCCGAGAGAAGCATCACAGAAGGATTCTCAACCTCTTGCAATCCTTTATCAGTCATCTCAAAAACACCGATTTCATTAGTTGAACCGTAACGGTTTTTAACTGCCCTTAAAATACGGCAGCTCATTTGCTTGTCGCCTTCAAAATGAAGAACCGTATCGACAATGTGTTCAAGAACTTTAGGGCCTGCTATGGAGCCTTCTTTGTTGACATGCCCCACTATAAACATAGGTATATCGCAACTTTTAGCTGTTCTCATAAGCATATTGGTACATTCTCTTACCTGAGTCACGCTTCCGGGCGATGAATTAAGCTCTGTGAGATTCATTGTCTGAATTGAATCTATCATTACAAGATCCGGTTTTACTGATAGAATCTGCTCGCAAACCTGTTCAACATCCGTCTGAGTCATTACAAGTAAATTTGGAGAACTCACTCCCAGCCTTATTGCACGAAGCTTTAACTGTCGTTTAGACTCTTCACCGGAAACATACAGTATTTTCAGCGTATCCCCCATATACTGGCAAATCTGCATAAGTACTGTTGATTTTCCGATTCCGGGATCACCGCCGAGAAGAATTAAGCTGCCCTTCACTATTCCTCCGCCAAGCACACGATTAAGCTCCTTGCATCCGGTATCGTACCGATGTTCATCTTCGGTTGTTATCTCATTTATGGAATACGGTTTAGAAACAGCAGTTACACTGTGGGATTTTACTCCCGATGATGATTTAGCAGTAGCCTTTATTTCTTCGTTCATTGTATTCCATTCACCGCATGAAGGACATTTTCCAAACCATTTGGGCGATTCATAGCCACATTCTGAGCAGATAAATACACTTTTAACTTTTGATCCCATTATTATCACTTCCGCAAACAGTATTGTTGTAGTAATCCAAAAATCCTGAAACAATAGAAAAAGCCATTTGTTTTTGATAAGTTTTGTCTAAGAGCTTCGCACACTCATCAGAGTTTGAAATAAACCCACATTCTACTATAACGGCAGGATTTTCAGTATTTTTTAATAGATATATTCCGCTGTCAGATTTTTTGCATTCTCTCTCGTTATCCTTCTGAAGCAAGTTTTTAACAGATATTTTAATTTTTTCTGCAAGAATTTTGCTTCTATCGTTATTAGGAGAATAAAAAATCTGTGTTCCGCTGTATTTACTCTCGGTAAACTTATTTTGATGGATGCTTATTATAGTATTTTCGTCTGAAGAATTAAATATTGACAATCGCTTTTTCATATCCGCTACCTTACGCTGGCGTACAGACTTCCCCTCGGTTGATAATGCTTCGTCAGTACTTCTGGTTTGTGTAACATCAAATCCCAAAAGATAAAATAACTCGGAGGTATTATTTGAGATAGACAGGTTAATGTCCTTTTCCAAAACACCGCTCTCACTTATCGCTCCCCCATCTTCCCCGCCGTGTCCCGGATCAATCACAATCTTGGTGTTAACATTATTCCTGTCAATTACCTCTACTGAGTCACTGATTTTGCCGAATGCCTTAATAATTAATAAAGCAAACAAAAGTACAAGTATTAAGCAAATAATAAAATATGTAATCCTTTTTGCCTTCATACGCATCACCTGTTAATGCTTATGCGTTGAAGTGTTAATTCATACTATCACTGTGTGATAAGGTAGTCAATGAATATATTTTATTAATTGCATTGTATCATAAAATGCTTTATGATACAATAATTTTAACACCTAAATTATAAAGCTAATAAACGAGCTGTTTCATTTATGAATTGTCTTAAGTAATAATATCTCGCCGATAGCATTAAAAAAATTCAGATTATGGTGATAGTATGTTATGTGACTTCATTTTTTTAGATAACAATGTCAAAACTCCTTTGTATAGGCAGATATATATTTCTGTTCGTCGCTCTGTGGAGAACGGCAGCCTAAAAAAAGGTACAAAAATGCCCTCAATCAGAAAACTGAGCAGCGACCTTGGCGTTTCAAAAACTACTGTTACATCCGCTTATGAACAACTATGTGTTGAAGGATATATTATTAACAAACCGCAAAGCGGATATTATGTTGAAGCGCAGTTTGATAGTGTTCCGATAGTTACTGATAACCCGTTTGAAACCGCCGAGGAGAATAAGCCATATTTTGAATATGACTTCAGCGGAAAAAGCATTGATGACAGAATAATAAATATGAATGAATGGAAAAGGTATGTCAAGGACACACTTAACCGTAATAACTTGTTAACCTCTTACGGAGATGAGCAGGGCGAGCCTACATTGAGAAGCGCTTTGCAAAAATACAGCTTAGGCACAAGAAGTGTAAACACTAACGGCGAAAGCATTATAGTGGGCGCAGGAACCCAGCCGCTCTTATATATTTTATGTTCACTAATCGGATTAGGTAAAAGGGTTGCAGTTGCCGACACCGCATATGTGCAATCTGAACTTGTTTTTAGTAGTTTCGGATACGAAATTATAACCGCAGAATGTGATAGGAATGGTGTCACTGTAGAATCTTTGAAAAAAATAAAGCCTGATATTATTATGATAAATCCAAACTTTACAAGGCTAAGCGGAGAGAATATGCCTATAACAAGGCGACTTGAAATAATTGAATATGCACGAAATAATAACGCTCTTATTATAGAAGATGACTATAACGGCGAGCTGAGATACAGTACTCACCCTATTCCCTGTGTTCAGAACTACGATTCTGAAAACACAGTATATATCGGTTCGTTTTCAAAGGTTTTGCTGCCTTCGGTCAGAATAAGCTATATGGCTATTCCTAAAAAGCTCACAGCTGAATACAAATTAATAAAACATAAAACCAATCAGACCGCTTCAAAAACCGAACAGCTTGCTTTGGCAAGCTATATTGATAATGGGAGAATTGACAAGCATTTAAGGAAAGCAAGAAGAATTTATCTTGAGAAAAGTAAGGTTATTGTTGAAAGTATTCATAAATATTTCGGCGATGATATAAAACTGCTGTTTAATGAAACCTCACTTTATGTCACTATTTGCTTAAAATATGATGTCGACAGCTGCAAAATGTTAAAAATTCTAAAGCAAAATTCCTTAGATATTATGAATTCCGATTTAGAAAACCGTGAACTTAGACTGAGTTTTTCGGGAATTGAAAAAGAAAAGATTAATCAAGGAATAAATCTGTTGTATTATGCGGTAAAAGAATGTAAAAAATAGCATATTATAGCGTTCATAACAACATCTTGACAAGAGAAAACAAATCGGCTACACTTATTGCGTCAGCATTTGAGGCGAAATTTCCTTGATACGCAGATGTCATCTGAGAGTATTGAGCTCGTGATAATGCTGACATTTTTATTCTTACAACATTGTATGCTCTATGAAGGTCATTATTCTTAATGGAAGAACGGGATTGTATTTGTCGTATATGTGGAGTTAATACTTGACATTTTCATTTTTTTGTGATAGCATTCTGCTTGATAGGTTAAGAATTCTTGACACCTCGGAAGGTTGGATTCCTATGGTGGCAAGCATATTCTTAACCTTATCTTTATTTATCACAATCAAATTATCCTGCTCTGCATTAATTGTGATTACCGTCTTGATATTGTCTGATACAGCCTTGAGATAAAGTTTTTCAGAGTGTTATTGAGACTGTCTTTTTGTGTCAGTTTACGCTGCATAATGTCTTTTAGCGTGACTGTTTAGGCAGTTCTCAGTAAAAACAGCGTAATAGATATTACAAATTAAGAAAAACTATAGAAATATGTTTATAAATATGATACAATGAAGTGTAAAATAGGATAATAATACGCTAACTTACTATATTTACACAAGGAGCTGATTTTATGTCCAAATTAATAAAATTGCCTGAAATACTTAAGGAATGGAGAGTTTTAGGCTTAGTATCTGAAAGCGAAAGTACTTCTATTTATAAAATATCAAAGAAAGATTATGACGGTACGGTTATCAACGCAATACTGCGTTATGTATGTATTAAAGGCGATAATTATTCCGCTGATGAGGTTGCATACATAAAAGAAGAAACTGATTTCATTAATACTTTGATAAGAGTCGGTGATTACACTAATTATATTGAAACGGCTTATGAAGATAATCCGGCTAAAAAAAGTGTTGAGCTATATATTGTAACCGAAGAGCTTATGCCTCTCTCGGACAAGTTCAGAAATTTAGTTTTTAATGAGGCTGAAATTATTGATTTCGGTACCCAGATGAACGAAATACTCGAAAGCCTTGAAAAGAACAACATTTTTCACGGAAATGTTTGCCCGGAGAATATTTTTGTTACCTCTGACGGCAGATTTAAAATCGGTGGTTTTTCTGATTTTGAAAGCAAAGTGTGTGATTTGTCTTTCGTTTCCCCTGAAATTAACAGTAATAAAGCTCCTGACTTTACAACGGATATATATTCTCTCGGATTGATTATGTATGCGATGTGCAACGATGGCAAAATACCCTTTGAGTCTGATACAGTAAGCACTTCCGAAGCTATTGAAATGCGTATGAACGGAAAGGTTGTTCCGGCTCCGAAGCACGGCAGCGACAAGCTTAAAAGTGTTATTGTAATTGCCTGTCAAAGTGAAAACTCTAACAGATGGAAAAGTGCATCTAATATGAAAAATGCCCTTTCCTCTATTAGAAGTGAGATTATGCCTGATAAAAAAGCTGATACTAATATTAATGTCAGCGAGCCTACACAGTTTGACGGAAATGTATTTGAAGAATTTGACTATAATGAATTTGAAGAAACGGTTGCACTTTCGGAGGAAAGCAATCATCAGGAATCACCTGATTTGAACCCTGAAAGCAAAGAAGAAGCAGCGGTTATAGCTGCTTCAGCAGCAGATAATGCGTTTGAGGATATTGTTTCAAATTCGCTTGAGGAAACAGATGACTCTGCAATTAATAACACTTTCTCCGATGAAGTAAGTCCTGAAACAGATACTATTATTTTTAGCTCATCGGGTGACAATGAAATTGATGAACGGGTATTTGATGAATTTGTTGCCGAAAAAAACACCGGCGATTTCAGAAAAACAGCCGAGGAAAAGGATTACGGAGATTATTTTGATGATGAACCGACAGTGAGAAATTCTGTTTCATTGAATAATGCTCACACATATGACGACAATGATTTTTCCGAGGGAAATGAGTTTGAGCCTGAGAAAAAGAGTAAGAAAAACGCCATTATAGCCACAGTCTGCATTGTTGCTATTGTAGGCGCACTGGCTTTCATTACCTTCTGTATTGCCTCAAGTATTTTTTCAACGACAAACAGCAACAAACAGGAACAGACAACGCAGCCTATAACAACTCAGGCTGTTCAACCCGCTACAAAGGCAACTGTTCAGCCTACTACTATTGAGCCAACAACCATTCAGGAAACTACTTCTGCCCAGCCAACAACATCGTATGAAGAGCCTACAGTTACAGGAAATCAAGAGGTGATCCCCGTAGTAGGCTATGGATACAGCTATGCAAGAAAGCTCCTTACACAAAGAGGTTTTATTGTAGAGGTAGGCGAATATGAATACAGCTCGGAATGGCCGGAGGGCTATGTAATAGCTCAGACTCCAAGCGGTAATACAACTGCACAGGCAGGTACAGTTGTAACACTGGATATCTCGTTGGGACTTATTGAATCAGAGAATAAGTCTGAAAATCAGTCTGTGTCAACCAATAAGAATAATTCCTCAAATTCTGCTTCTTCTAATTCTTCTGTTACTAACAATAAAAAAACAGACAGCAGTTACCTTTTTGCAAACAGCAATTCTACAGAAATCAGTAAATCAAAAATTAAAAATATGAGTGATTCCGATTTGCAGCTCGCAATCAATGAAATCTATGCAAGACGGGGCTGGATTTTCAGCAGTGCTTCTATCTCCTCCTATTTCAATTCAAAAACCTGGTATACTCCAAAGTATAAACCTGATGAATTTTTTGATCATGTAACATTTAACACATATGAAAGCACTAATCTTTATAACCTGAGATTGGAACAGAAAAACAGAAGGTAAAGCGGAAGTCTGTCCTTATAAAAAGTACATAATTACGGAGAAAAAATAAATATGAAGAGAATAATACTTAACCTAATTAAGAGCAAAACATTTTTTGCTTTGTTGGTTAATACTGTTATTATGCTTTTTTGCATAAATGTAACTTCATTTTCCTATGAC
>CALYYZ010000062.1 GCA_945607165.1 uncultured Ruminococcus sp.
GGTTTTCAGTCCCCCCAGGCTGTCAGTACCGATTACATTTTTGCCCTCTATGTACTCCTCAACTGCCTTTGCAGAGCCTGACACTGTGTAGCCCTGCTGTACAAGCTCCTCGCAGGTAGTGTTGCGGATTATTTTTCCGTTCTTTACTATTACAACACATTCAACAATGGTAGAAATTTCCTCAATAAGATGAGTTGAAATGACAGCGCAGAAAGGATTTTCGCTGATTTTTTCAATCAGCAGACGGTAAAATAAATCCCTGTTGTTTGCGTCAAGTCCCAGAACAGGCTCGTCAAAGAACACAAACGGAGTATTTACCGACAGGGCAATAATCTGCTTTAAAATTGATGTAAAGCCTGTTGACAGATTTTTTACCTTCTTGCCGATATCAAGACCAAACTGCTTTGAAATTGAGAGTGCGTAGTCCATATCGAAGTCGGGATAAAAATTTTTTGTAGCTTTAAACAGCTCCTTAACCTTCATTGAGTCCGGATAATATGTTTTTTCTGAGGTTTTGTAGATTTTTCCGAGCGCCTTGTCATTTTCGATTACGCTTTTCCCGTCCATCGTAATACTTCCGCTGTCCGGAAAGACTATCCCCGTAACACAGTTGAGAATTGTAGATTTGCCGGCGCCGTTTCTTCCGAGCAAACCGTAAATTTTGCCCTCCTCAAATGTTACGCTTACATCGTCAAGCGCACAAACCTTTCCGAAATTTTTTGAAAGATTTTTGATTTCTATTTTACTCATTTTCATATCCCCTTTCAATCATAGATTTTATTTCTTCATTAGAAATTTGAAGCCGCTTTGCCTCCGAAATTACTCCTTTGATGTAATTTTCATAAAACGCTTCCTTCCTTTCAAGCCGAAGCTTGTCACAAGCACCCTTGCTGACGAACATACCAACTCCCCTTTTCTTATAAATTAAGCCCTTGTCCACCAAGATGTTGATTCCCTTAAGAGCTGTAGCAGGATTAATTTTGTAGGTTACCGAAATCTCTGTTGTTGACGGAATCTGCTGCTCCTCTGCAAATGAGCCTGACAGAATAGAGTCCTCTATATTTCCGGCTATCTGCAAAAATATAGGCTTTTCACTTTCAAAATTGATTTTCACATAAAACTCCTCCTTTCGTTATGTGGTTAGTTACTTGACTAACTAAGTAATATTATAAGCATTATTTTTCGTTTGTCAATAGCTTTTTAAAATATTTGTCAATTTTTTACTATTTACGCAATTCGGGCAGAAAGGCTGATATTCTCAAAACCTCTTTGCCCGACTGTTTACAAGCGGTTTTCTTTAGCCATCGCCCGTTCGCACGCAGGGCGCAACTGATCAGGCAATATAATTTTTTATTTGATAGAAATGTCAAAATATTATAGTTTGTATTATTTACCATAACCTAAATAATTTAACAGTTTGTTGTATTTTCCTATCAAATAAAAAGCAATACCGGCAGAGACGACTCTGCCGGCACTTTTTATCATATTGATTTCTATCCTATATATTCCAAATTGCTTGTGTCAAGCTGTGAGGTTCTCATTGCCGGATCACAAAGCGGTATTTTTTTGTCCTTTTTAATAAACAGTGGAACCTCATTTAGTGCAACCTCAATGTAGTGAATTCCCTTTGTCATCGGCTCGGTTTTAACTCTTGTACCGCTTAATTTCACAAAGGTCATATCCTCGGGCAGATATACATATCTTCCCCCGACATTCTGCTCATAAACGGGACAAATCATACATTCCTCGCCGAGCATAAGCTGAGTTTCGCACTCACAGGCAAGTCTGTCGTCGGGATAATCAAAGGAAAGCGGACGGAATATCATATCGTCGTTTTCGCTTGCCTTGCAGAAGGTGTCGTAAAGATATGGAATCAGGCGGTAACGCACCTGAATTATATCTCTGAAATCCTCAAAGCGTTCAAAGCGGAAGCACTCCTGGTCTCTTGTTCCGAGCGCCGCATGATTTCTCATCAGCGGAGTGAATACGCCAAGCGCAAGGAAGCGAAGCACCAAGTCACGGGTTGCGTTTTCGTTAAAGCCGCCCAAATCTGCACCGCAATACAAAAATCCGCACATATTTGCAGACGGAAGCATTTTAAGATTAAGGAGAATATGTGACCACCACGAATGATTGTCACCAAACCAAATGCCGCTGGAACGGTGCGCACCAATATATGATGCTCGTGAGAACATAAGGATTTTGCCTTTGCCAAATTCTTTCTCAAAAAACTCTCCCGCCGCCTTTGTCATATTTGCTCCATAGATATTATGAACTCTGTCATGGCAAACCTGTTTGCCGTCTAAGGTGTGATAGATAGACGAATAATCAAGAGGGTTATTTGAAAGTCCGGTGAAGGTATCCTTCAGCTCAAAATACTGAGAAAGGTCAAGATTCTTGCCCTTTAGCGAGCTCGCCTTTTCGATTGCCTTGTTAAGCTGCTTCGTTGAATAGAAAATCGCAGGCTCATTCATATCATTCCAGAAGCCGTCGATGCCTGCGTCTGTCAGCACCCTATACTTTGAGCCGAACCATTCACGAACATCCTTGCGCAGAAAGTCCGGAAAGCCGACAATTCCGGGCCACACTCCGCCCTCAAAGTCGCTTCCGTCTTCGGTCTTGCAGAAGTATCCCTTGTCTCTGCCTTCCTCATATACGCTGTAGCCTTCCTCCTTTTTAACTCCTGCGTCAATAATGGGAATGAGATGGATTCCCTGTTTTTTCTTTTCGGCAACATAATTTGCAAAATCAGAAAATTTGTTTTCATCAACGGTAAAGTCCTTGTAGCTCTCCATATAGTCAATATCAAGATAAACACAGTCAAGCGGAATCTGAGCCTTGTCATAGCCGTCGATTATTCCGTCAACCGCCTTTTTATCGGGATAGCTCCAACGGCTCTGCTGATAGCCGAATGCCCAAAACGGCGGAATGTAGCTTTTGCCGATTGCAGACCTGAATTCACGCACGATTTCACGGGGTGAAGAATTTTCGATGATGTAGATATCAAAATCTGTGCCGTCTATGCTTATTTCGGTTCTGCTGTCGGTTGTAAAGCCGATATCCCAGCGAATTTTTGCAGGAAAATCTATGAATATTCCGAAAAGCTTGCTGCCCGAAAGCATTAAAAAATTATGTGCAGCATAAAGCGATGATTTGGTTTCGGTGTGGAAGGGATCATCGCTGCAAAAGCTCTCATACACCCAGCCTCGTTTGTTGATTCCCCTGGGAGCCTCGCCGAGTCCGTAGACGATATCATTTTTTTGCATATCAAATCCAAAGATAAATTTGCCGTTTTCAACCTTGTAATCAAATGGAAAGCTACCTATTTCATTTGCAGCAAATTCCTTTACAACCGCCTGTGTTTCAATGGGTGCGCCCATAGTGAATTTTCTAATCATAAACCTGCCTCCTGTTTGTTATATTTTATTGTTATACCTATATTTTAATCCATTTTTAAGCTCAAAAACATAATTTATTTGTTCATTTATTGTCAATTATTGTTCTGTTTTCATTTTTCTGCTTCCCCTTTTTTATAGGCTTAATGCCGGCCGATTAAGCTCGTGCAGCCTGACTGTATATTTCATCGGCACTGCTCCAAAATTATGTTGAATTTATCTGCGTTGTATGATACAATATATTAGTATAATTGTAGTTATGCGGATTTCGGGTATGAATCCGCACCTTGAAAGGGGAAAATAATATGTGTGGTATTTGCGGATACACAGGACAGCTTGTTGACCGTAGTGATGTCATTCAAAAGATGACTGAGGTAATCACCCACAGAGGACCTGATTCCGACGGTTTCTTCTCTGACGACTATATATCTATGGGTTTTCGCAGATTGTCAATAATTGACCTTGATTCAGGACATCAGCCTATTTATAACGAGGATAAAACCCTTGTTCTGACCTTCAACGGAGAGATTTACAACTATAAGGAGCTTAAAAAGATTCTTATTAAAAAAGGACATAAATTCTATACCGACAGCGACAGCGAGGTGCTTGTTCACGGCTTTGAGGAATGGCAGGAGGATCTTTTGCCTAAGCTCAGAGGTATGTTTGGCTTTGCCATTTACAACACAAAGAACAAGTCTATTTTTATAGCACGAGACTTTTTCGGAATCAAGCCGATGCACTACACAAAAATCGGCGCAGATTTTGTATATGCAAGTGAAATCAAGAGTATCTTGGAGCACCCGAATTTTGTTAAAAAGTTCAACACAAGAGCTTTGGACACCTATCTTTCCTTCCAATACGCAGTACCACCCGAAACCTTCTTTGAGGGAGTATACTGCCTTATGCCCGGTCATTATCTTTGGTATCAGAACGGTGAGATTGAAACAAACCGTTACTTTGAGCCAAAGTTCAACCCCAATGAAAATATGACCGAGGAGCAGGCAATAAATGAGATTGAAAAGGTTTTTGAGGACTCTGTAAACGCTCACAAAATAGCCGATGTTGAGGTTGGATGCTTCCTTTCAAGCGGTGTTGATTCAAGCTATGTTTCAACCTATTTTGCCGACCAGAAAACCTTTACTGTGGGTTTTGACTTCGGCGAAAAATATAACGAGATAAGCTGGGCGGAAAACCTGAGCAAAGAAATCGGAGTGGAGCACCACACACACCTGATTTCAAGCGAGGAATTTTGGGACGCCGTTCCGACGGTCCAGTACCATATGGACCAGCCTCTTGCAGATCCGTCCTGCATTGCGCTTTACTTTGTATCAAGGCTTGCAAGCCGATATGTTAAGGTTGTGCTCTCAGGAGAGGGCGCAGACGAGCTTTTCGGTGGCTACACCTGCTATAATGATCCCAGAGTGTTCAAGACCTATCAGACGATAGTTCCCCACTTTATCCGCAAGGCAATCCGTGCAATCTGCCGCAAGCTTCCCGACATTAAGGGCAGAGATTACCTTATTCGTGCCTGTGACAAGCTTGAGGAAAGATATATCGGCAACGCTTTTATGTATGACTACAAGCAAAAAAAGGCATTGCTAAAGGATCCGTCCATTGCTACTCCACCGCAGGATTACACAAGGAAATATTACTACCGCTGCCGCAAATATGACGATGTTACAAAGATGCAGTATCTTGATATAAATATGTGGATGGTAGGCGACATTCTGTTAAAGGCAGACAGAATGAGTATGGCAAACTCACTTGAGCTGAGAGTTCCCTTCCTTGACAAGGAGGTATTCAAGGTTGCCTCATCGCTGCCCACAAAACTCAGATGCAATAAATCAAACACAAAGTATGCTATGAGAAAGGCTGCCGTAAGGCATATGCCCGAGGCAACAGCCGAAAAAGAAAAGCTCGGCTTCCCTGTGCCCACCAGAGTGTGGCTCAGAGATGAGAAATACTATAATATTGTAAAGAAGAAGTTTACCGGCAAGACCGCTGAAAAATTCTTCAACACCGACGCCCTTGTAGCGTGGCTTGACAGCCACTACAGCGGCAAGGAGGATAACAGCCGCCGAGTGTGGACAATTTATGTGTTCCTTGTATGGTACGACATTTATTTTGACGAAACGGTTGCAACCGCAGACAAGCCTGTAAACCACCTTGAAGAGCTCAGAGCTATTGCCGAAGCAAGAAGGGAAAAACAGCTTGACGCTCCCGGCGAGGTTATTATGGCTGCCGCTGAGGCTGTTGACGAAAGCTATGACGCTCCGAATTTCGGGATAGACAAGAGCAAGCCGGCAGACGACGGCAACGAGCCTGCATTGGTTGAGTCAGACGAGGAGCCTGTGCAGGAAGAAAAAAAAGATGAGTATGTAAATATTTCAAATCCTCAGGACAATGAAATATATGACGCTCCCGTAAAGCCCAACACTCCCCAAGAGCGTGTTCAGATGGCTATTGACGGAATTGAAAAACGCTCAAAATATCTTGATGAGCCAAATGTTATTTCCGATGAAGCTCTTGACGAAGCCTTGACATCTATCAGCTTTTATGATGACGAGGATTAATTAGGGACTGTCGCAAAATTAGAGACTGCTGTATATTACAGCTTGTATAGTTCACGATGATTTAAACACAAATTATATAGCTTGTTGTAATTTCCTATCAAACAAGAAAGCGTGCGCCCTGCGTGCGCTTTCTTTAGCCATCGCTCGTGCGCACGCAGGGCGCAACTGAGCGGGCAATATAAATTTTTTATTTGATATGATCGTCAATCCATTACAGTTTGTATTTTTTACGATAACTTAAACAAAAATTATACAGTTTGTTGTAATTTCCTATCAAATAAAAAAGGGTAACCTTAGGTTACCCTTGTTTTTCCTTATGATATTTCGCTATACAACTACGCCGAGACAGAGTATTCTCCTCAAAATCTCATACTCCGGCTCAAAGCTTTCCAATGGGAGAGGGTTTTCCCCCAGCCCCATTTCAACGGTCAGGGCAGGCTTTCGGAACTTTTCAATAAACCAATCCTTAAATCCGCCGCCGGTGGCTATTTCCTCGGGAAACGCAATGTTGTATCCGCTTGACTGTGAAAACACCGAAGCAAGCCTGAAGCTAAGCACAGGGGTATGCTCTCCGAATGAGCAGAAAATCTCTCTTCCCTGACTGTGGAAGGCAACCGCCCTTTCAAAATTGTTTCGTCTGCAAAACGAGGTCAAACTCCTTGTTTCAGGCTCACTTTCCGGACGGCTTCCGCCGAAGCGTGTGGACGCAGGCCCTTTTATATTCCTTTTAATCTCTTTGTTCTTAAGCTCACACCAGCCTGCATCAAAATTATGATTAATGTCAACTCCTCTTGCATTTGCCTGCCAATGCACAGTATCGCTGCAAATCTCATCTACAAGGTTTTGATATTTAAGAGCCGACTTGCTGCCGTTTATAGCTATTTCCACACCGTCGGGATTTACACAGGGAACTACTGTAAGCCCTCTGATTCTCAGAAAGTCACCAATCCTGTGGCCTCCTACCGATACATCGTTTTTTACGGCTTCGGCACATTCCTCAACAAATTTCAAAAGTGCCAGCACGGTAAGGTACTCGCTTCCGTGAAAACCGCCGCAGTACAGCACCTTGTTTTTGGTATTGCCGATGTGCAGGGCTTGGATAGTCCTTCCGCACACGCTCTTTCCTATCGGAAATCTTCGCACAAATTCGTATTCCTCGCAAATTGTCTTAATAATTTCGCCTTGCTTTTCAGCATCGGGCATTACACAATAATCAATCATATTATCTATCCTTTCTTGGGCTTTTGCCCGATTATGTATGGAGGTCAGTATGAAGCTTATCGAAAAAACACTTTCTTCAAAAACTGTTTTTGACGGAAAAATTCTTCAAATAACCCACGATGATATTGAACTGCCTGACGGCAGACGCTCAAAGCGCGAGGTTGTAAATCACCCCGGCGGAGTGTGCGTTGCCGCACTTGACGAGGACAACAACCTGATTTTTGTAAGACAGTTTCGCTATCCCTACAAAGAGGTTGTGCTTGAGCTTCCTGCCGGCAAGCTCGAAAAAGGCTCTACGCCGCTTGAAAACGGCAAGCGAGAGCTTTTGGAGGAAACCGGCGCCGTAGGCTACAGCTACGCTTCGCTCGGCCAGCTTTATCCCTCGCCCGGCTACACAAACGAGATTATCCATCTGTATGCCTGCAAGATAAAGTCACAGGGCGAGAGCCGCCCCGACGAGGGTGAGTTTTTAAACATCGAAAAGATTCCGCTTGAAAAAGCCGTTGAAATGGTACTCAACAACCAACTGCCTGATGCGAAAACCCAAACAGCGGTGCTGAAAACCGCATTGCTTTTAAAAAGCGGAAAAATATAGAGATGTCCAAGACTTAAAGAGGTATAGATATACTTATGCAGAATTTTTTTGAAATATTACCGCAGGACTGCGACACAGCCGTTGCTTTGGGATATTTTGACGGAATCCACAGAGGGCACAGAAGTGTTTTGTCGCTTGCGGTCAGAGAAAAGCAAAGAGGTCTCTCTCCCGTTTGCTTTACATTTGCTCAAAGTCCCAAGTCGGTGCTGTCAAGGACTAAAGAAACAGCCTTAATGACAGCGAATGACAAAATAAAAACGCTTGAGGCTCTCGGAATTGAGACAACCTATCAAGCGGATTTTTTGAGCATTATGGATATGAGCGAAGATGAGTTTGTGCGTGAAATTCTTATTGGCAGGCTGAAAGCCAAAAGGCTTTTCTGCGGCTTCAATTATCATTTCGGAAAAAACGGAAGCGGCAACAGTGAGTCGCTGAAGCGTTTGTGCAAAAGCTACGGAGCAGAGGTCACAGTTGTTCCGCCGGAAATACAGGGAGACACCGTAATAAGCTCATCTCTTATCAGAGAGCTGATAGCTGACGGCGAAATAAGACAGGCAAATGATATGCTTTGCTCAAGATTCGGCTTTTCCTCGGTGATTGAACACGGAAAAAGGCTTGGTCGAGAGCTTGGCACTCCCACAATAAATCAGCCGCTTGTAAAAAGCCTTGTTGTGCCCAAATTCGGAGTTTACGCTTCAGCCGTAACGCTTGAAAACGGCAAGGTTTACTGCGGTGTGAGCAATATAGGAATAAAACCGACTGTAGGAGGCACCGCAGCACTCTGCGAAACCTGGATGCCGGACT
>CALYYZ010000063.1 GCA_945607165.1 uncultured Ruminococcus sp.
CTTGATGATGAGGGAATGATGAAAAGGGGCGTAATGATTCGTCATCTTATTTTGCCGTCGCACACGGCAAACAGCATAAAGGTTATTGAAATGCTTGAGCGAAGCTACGGAGAACAGGTGCTTTTCAGCCTGATGTGCCAGTATATTCCGATGGGCAGAGCACAGGAATTTCCCAAGCTCAACCGCAAGCTTACTCACAGAGAGTATGAAAAGGTTAAGACCGTTTTCAGGCAAAGCAGGCTAAATGGATTTACTCAGTTTTTGTCCTCAGCAGACGAAAAATATGTGCCCGAATGGGATTATTGATTAAGGAAACAATAAATAAATATCACTAAAAGATGACCCGACCCAAAAAAGTTAGACTTAAAAGGGGCTGTCGCAAATGAGTAAAATTTGCAACAGTCCCTTTCTTATGTCAATCGTTATTGTTCCATCAGTATTATTGAGCTTCAAAAACGAAGTCTCCGTTTTTGACATCGCAAACCACGCAGGAGTTTTCGCGGACGCTTCCCTCAAGCATTTTATCGGAAAGGGGATCCTCAATCTTGCTTTGAATTGCACGGCGAAGCGGTCTTGCACCGTAATTGTCGTCAAAGCCCTCATCTGCGATTTTTTCAACGGCAGAGTCAGTGAAGCTGATTTTAATGTTTAGCTTTAAGAGCCTGTCGGAGAGATTTGAAAGAAGCTTTGAGGCTATCTGCTTTATCTCGTCACGGTTGAGCTTGTTAAATACAATAATATCGTCAACACGGTTCAAAAACTCGGGACGGAAAACATTCTTAAGCTCTGCCATTACAAGCTCCTTGATATTTTGCTCTTCGGCTTCGCTTTCCTCGGAGTTAAAGCCAAGCGTTTTCTGCTTTTCGGTAATCATTCTTGCGCCGACATTTGAGGTCATAATAATTACGGTATTTTTAAAGTCTACCGTTCTGCCCTGTGAGTCGGTCAGTCTGCCGTCCTCAAGAATTTGAAGAAGCATATTGAAAACATCGGGATGAGCCTTTTCAATTTCATCAAAGAGCACTACCGAATACGGCTTTCTTCTTACCTTTTCGGTGAGCTGGCCGCCCTCGTCAAAGCCGACATAACCGGGCGGAGAGCCGATAAGCTTTGAAACCGTGTGCTTTTCCATATACTCACTCATATCAAGACTGAGCATTGCGTTTTCATCGCCGAACATAGCCTGTGCAAGAGCCTTGCACAGCTCGGTTTTTCCCACTCCGGTGGGACCGAGGAAGATAAACGAACCTACCGGTCTTTTCGGATCCTTCAGTCCGACTCTGCCTCGTCTGATTGCCCTTGAGATTGCGCAAACTGCTTCATCCTGTCCGATAACTCTTTCGTGGAGAACCTTCTCCATATTCAGCAGTCTCTCGCTCTCCTCTTTGGTGAGCTGAACAACGGGGATTGAGGTCCAATCGGATACAATTTTAGCAATATCCTCGGCTGTAACCTCGCCGCCAACATTCTTTTGCTTATCCTGCCACTGTTTTTTCGCCTCGTCAAGCTGTGCCTGAACGGTCTTTTGCTCGTCACGAAGCTTTGCGGCTCTCTCAAAGTCCTGCTCGTTTACAGCGCTTGCCTTTTCCTTTTCAATGTCGGCAATTTTGTCCTCGTATTCCTTTACATCAGGCGGAGAGGTCATTGCAGCAAGCCTTACCTTTGAAGCGCCCTCGTCAATAAGGTCAATAGCCTTATCGGGCAGGTATCTGTCGGCAATGTAGCGTGACGAAAGCGTCACTGCTGCTGTGATGGCTTCATCGGTGATTTTCACCTTGTGATGAGCTTCATAGCTGTCACGCAGTCCCTTGAGTATCTCAATAGCCTGCTCCTGTGTAGGCTCTCCCACCTTAACCGGCTGGAAGCGTCGCTCTAAGGCTGCGTCCTTTTCAATGTATTTTCTGTATTCGTTAAGTGTGGTTGCGCCTATCACCTGAAAGTCGCCCCTTGCCAGAGAGGGCTTCAAAATATTTGCGGCATCTGCGCTGCCCTCTGCGGCTCCTGCGCCCACAATGGTGTGAAGCTCGTCAATGAAGAGAATCGTGTCCTTTGACTTTTTAACCTCATCAATGGCACTCTTTATGCGTTCCTCAAAGTCGCCTCTGTATTTTGCTCCGGCAATCATTCCCGTAAGGTCAAGGCTGACTACCTTTTTGTCCTTTAGAATCTCGGGAACATTTCCGTTTGCAATCTCGAGTGCAAGTCCCTCTGCAACCGCAGTTTTACCTACTCCCGGTTCACCTATGAGCACGGGATTGTTTTTTGTGCGGCGGGACAAAATCTGAATAACCCGCTTTATCTCGCCTTCTCTGCCGATAACGGGGTCAATTTCTCCGTTCTTTGCGGCGGCTGTCAAATCTCTGCCGAATTTTTCAAGTGCTGAGCCGCTTTCTCTGCTCTCACCGTGAGATTCAAAGCCGTCGCCACCGAAGCCTGACTCGGAAGCGTCGTGCTGAAGCTCACCTGCAACGGCGTTTGCAATCATTTGTCCGCTTACTCCCATTTCTCTAAGGAATGAAACCGCATAGCTGTCGCTTTCGGATATTAGTGCAAGCAGAAGATGCTCTGTTCCCACATAGCCGTTGCCCATTCTTGCCGAAGCAAGCATTGCCGACTTGAGTATACGCTTTGTGCGAGGGGTGAAATCATTTGGCGTAAGGGTTGTTTTTGTCCCCGTGCCGTCGGTTTGTGATATTTTGTTTTTCAGCTCTGCTGCGTCAACCTTGCACTGCTCAAGAGCAACTGCCGCAACACCCGAGCCTTCCTCGATAAGACCGAGCAGTATGTGTTCGGTTCCTACATAGCTGTGCCCCATTTCCTGCGCCTGTTCAAGAGCAAGATTAAGAGCCTTGTTTGCTTTTTGTGTAAAGCCTCTGAATTCATACATAGCTGTTACCCTCTTTCTTTATTGTTATTTATACCGTTTTTTATCTATGAGTTTTGCAAAAGTGTGAATTACCTCGGACCTGCTTTTGTCGGATTGAGATTAGCTTCCGAGTTTTTCCTTAATCAGCCTTGCTCGCTCTACATCTCTTTCCTGTGCGGAAAGCTTTTTGTTGAGCTGCGTCATAAGCGTTGCCGGTTCAACCGCAAGCATAAGCTTGTCAACCGTCTCGGTTGACACATCGGTGATCTGATTAACGGCTATTCCCAGACGGACATTTGACAATAGCTCAAGAGCTTCATCGTGAGAAATCACAAGGGCTGACCGCAGAATACCCAGACTTCTTGCAATGGTATCCTTTACATCTATGCCTGAGCAAAGCCTTTGAGCCGCCTGCTCCTCCTGTGCGACAAGCTGCTGTGTTATGCTTTTCAGGTTTTCTATGGCTGACTTTTCAGAGATGCCCAGCGTTACCTGATTTGAAAGCTGATACAAGGCTCCCTTTGGCTCGGTGCCCTCTCCGTGAGCTCCTCTTATTGTAAGTCCCAGCTTGGAAAGGCTTGCAGAGATTCTGCTGATTGCCTTGCTTTTTTCAAGGGCGGGCAGGTGGAGCATTACGGAAGCTCTCATACCGGTGCCCAGATTTGTTGGGCACTGAGTGAGATAGCCTAACTTTTTGTCAAAGGCAAAGCTCAGGCTTTCGTCAAGCAGAGTGTCAAGCCTGTCGGCGGTGTCGTAGGCCTGTTCAAGCGACAGTCCGTTTGTGATAACCTGAAGCCTGATGTGGTCCTCCTCGTTTATCATAATGCTCAGGCTTTCGTCCTTGCTCAACAGCAGTGCCCTGCCGTTGCTTTCGCTGATAAACTCGGGACTTACAAGCCTTTTTTCAACAAGTGAAACACCCTGTGAGGGAGTAAGTTCGCTCATTTTGATAAAGGAAAAATCCTTCGCAACACAGCTGTTGCTGTTTATTACTGCGGATTTAACCTTTTCAATCACCTTTTCCCGTCCTGCTTCGCTGAGCCGACAGGGAAAGGGATATTCCTTTAGGTTTCGTGCAAGTCTGATTCTGGTTGAAATAACGGTAGAGCTGCTCATTGTTCTTCCTCCGTTTCCTTTATTTTATCTCTTAGCTCTGCGGCATATTCAAAGTTTTGCTCCTTAACAGCCTTATCAAGCTCTGACCTGAGCTTTTTAAGCTTTTGCTTTTTTGACTGCTCTTCGGTAATTTTGCCATCGACTGAAGATACGCTGTTTTTACCGCAATGCTCAGTGTTTCCGTGAATACGGCTGATTGACGGATAAAGCCTGTCGGCAAAAAGCTCATAGCAGTTTGCACAGCCCACATTGCCCGTTTTTGCTATATCGGCATATGTGCTTCCGCAAAACTCACAGCGTGTTGCCTGAGTGCGGGCAGGCAGTACATTGCCGAAAAAACTTCCGAGAAAGTTGGAAAAGTCGCTTTCCATATCTGTGAAAACATTAGTATAACCCATCTTTTTAGCACATTCACTGCAAAGGTCATACTCCTTAAATTCTCCGTTAATTATTGTTTTGATGTGTGTGTTGGCGTTTTCTGCGCCGCATTTTTGACATTTCATAATAATACCTCCAAAGCTTATTCTATTTTCAAAGGATTAAGCCTATTCCAATACCAAAAGCATATTTTTGAACAGATCGGCTCTGACCGAGTCCCGTTTATCCTGCTCAACCTTAGCAAGAGTCCTGTCGGATAAGGCGGCGGCAATAAGCTTTGCCGACTGCAAATCAATCATCTGCCTTTGAAGCATATTGTTTATCATTGCCTCGGCGCTTGCCTTATCAAAGGAGCTTCCCACCGAGTTTATTATATGCATTATTGCAGTGCCTCTATCCATTTTTACACGGCTTATTCGGATATATCCGCCGCCGCCCCTTCGGCTCTCAACAATGTAGCCCTGCTCGGGAGTAAAACGGGAGGTTATCACATAGTTAATCTGGCTCGGCACACAGCCTAAGCTGCCTGCAAGCTCGTTTCGCTGGATTTCCGCACTTCCGTCCTGCTGTTCCAACATATCCAAAATATACTGAGCAACCAAATCGCTCATCCTCATACCAATCGCCTCTTATCTTTTTGCCGTTTTTCCGTCAGCTTGCCCCAAAAGCTCCGCAATGCTAATCTCAATTTGATATACGGAAAAATCCGAAGCTCAAACGGATTTAGGCCTTTCTTATCAAAGGTCATCTTTGCCTTTTTTGACCTTTGATTATATTATAGTGCAAGGTCAGGAAAAGTCAAAGTCAATTAAAGTCAAGAATAAATGTGTTTTCTTTTATTTTCTCTCAAATCCTTGGCTATACTCACAAATTCTAACTTTTAAAATTTTTCTGACTTTTTCTGACCTTCAGAAAAGAGCCGCTTTTTTGATTTTGTCATTTATTAAACAAACCATAATATAATGCCTTACAAAGACGACAACAAAGATTATCTGATTTTTATTAGGTGTTAGTATAAGTCATAAAAAGTAAAAAGGCAAAAAAAAGAGGCATACACAGCCGTATGCCCCAATATACCCTTTAAGTTTTTATCTACATTTTCATCAGATGGATAGCGGTTTCCGCCTTGTTGAGAATCCTCATATCATTGTCATAGGAACATAGCTTTTTCGCCTGCTGCAAATCAACCCAGATATAACTGTCGATTTCCTCCTCCTGAATCTTTACATTGTCGGTAAATGCCTGTGCCAAAAAGAAAACAACTCGCTTGCGGATTTTACCGAAAGGACAGTACTCGCTTATCTCTCTGAAGCCACTGCAAATCGTGACATCAAGTCCGGTTTCCTCTTTGATTTCTCTGATTGCGGTCTGATGCTCGTTTTCATTTCCCTCAATATGACCCTTCGGGAAACTCCAATATCTGCCGTTGTTGTTCTTGACAAGCAAAATTTTTGTGTTTTGCTTTGTTTTGTAAAAAATAATAGCTCCGCAGGATTTTTCATAAAGACAGCTAATACTTTTGAGCTTGATATTTTTAAGCTTTGAAAGAGTGCGCCTAAGCTCAGGCTCATAGAAAACCTCGCCGACAGGAGCTACCACCGCACGCTCTCCGTCAAGCCCTTCAAACTCGGCAACAGCTATAACCACCCCATCAAAATAGTCCTGAATCTTTCTTCGGGAGATGACATATGCACTTTTGTTTTTTGCGTTAGGCGAATTTATGTGTCCGGTACGCAGATTGCTGTTGATTTTTCCAAACACGCTTACCTTAACCTTTTCTGCAAGCACATTGTCACCTCCTTTTGTAAAGCTATTTTTTAAAGCGGAAAATCTGTACTGCAAAAGTTTATCTGAATTATCTGCAATTATTTTTTGTGAATCCGTCATTCATCAAACATTTGTTACTGCTTGAAAAGACCACTCATACTGTCGAGCTGAATCTGAGTGTTGGCACTCATCACTCCGTTAATGAACAGAACCTCTTCAATGCCGTTTTGCAGACAATATGTGGGCAGATCCTCGGTAAAGTAACGGAAGTCAATTACATGAACCTCCTCATAGTTGTTAGTGAGGTAGGGTACCATTGCGTTTCCGTAGCTCTCCTTGATTACGGCAATCTTCTTGCCGGGCTGTGCATTGTCAGATTCTGATTTAAGAACGGTCAGAGTATTATCGCCCAGAATGAATACACCGTAGGTGTAGTCGCCTGCCGCAGCACCCGAATAGTAAGGGCCGTCATATGAAGTAACATTGCCGTTTTGGTCTGTGATATTCATTGTAACGCTGTAGGGCAGGGTCCAGTAGTGGACTGTGTCCTGATCAAGTGTGGAAACGGTGTTCATAAATGTTCCCGTGAAGCCCTCAATCTGATTCTCTGTGCAGTCCTCAAGCGAAAGCACATCAAGATCGTTAGTTTCGGCAAAGGCGGTGTATGCATAATACGCACCCAAGCCTGTCCAGTGATGGTCGGAACCAAAGTAAATATATTCTTTGTTGTGCTTTGCAAGATAGTTGTAAGCGTTAACAGGGGTAACCTTGTCGGAAAGCTTTGAATAAATACTCTTAATATTTTCAGCCTGAGAGGTAGACGGTGCGCTTGAGTCCTTTAATCTTTGCGGTAAACCCATTTCGGTATGATTCGGGATAACCATATCATACACCTTTATGCCCTCAAGCTTGTCAGCAAAGCCGTTAATGGTCTGAGCATAGGTAGCCGCCTTTGACTCGTCACTGCCGAAAAGCTCAAAGCCCTGTTTTTTCCACGCATAAATATTATATGACATCTGACCCTCAGAATTATCGTCCTCAATTTCGGGGGTGACAAAGTAAGCGGGTGACAGGTCATCGGTCTGATTGTTATTATTGTTGTTGGTATTGGAGGCTGCCGACTGGGTTGCCGAAGCCTTGGTTTCGGTAGGAATTGATGTTGTGTCGGTTTTTCCGAAGCAAGCCTTAAATAAAACCGAAATCATAACTATTATCATTATTAGCAATAAAACGGCAGCAGAAACAATAATTATTCTGTTTCTTGTGCGTTTACTGTTTGCTCTGCGCCCTCTTCCGTAGGCTGAGCGTTTGTTATAGGAACCGCCCCTGCGCTGAGGCTGACGGCGACGGTAATCACGGCTGTCAAAGCCGTCGTCAAAATTATCAAGATCGAAATAATCGTAGTCATTTCTACTCATAGCAATATCTCCTTAAGCGATATCAACCATTAATGTTATATATATTTTGATTATACTACAAATTCACCGTAAATACAACATTTTTTTGCAGTATTTATAGCTAATGAATTTGCTTATTGTATTCAAAAACATAAAAAAACAAAAAATGTCATTTGATAACCTGAAATTTATCGGTTGTTGCTTGAATGTAATACAGTTTCGTGTTAAAATGACAGAGTATGGTGCACAAAGTAAAGAAGGTTTTATTATGGAGTACAAATTTTCAGACAGAGTTTCAAATCTGAAGCCCAGCGCAATCAGAGAAATTTTTAAATATGCAGCCGATCCCGAGGTTGTTTCGCTTTCGGCAGGAAATCCGTCTCCCGACGCATTTCCCGCAAGGGAAATTGCAGAGATTTCCGCAGACATTCTCAGCCAAGATCCTATTTCGGTTTTACAGTACAGCGTTACCGAAGGCTATACCCCCTTAAGAAATACCATAAGGCAATATATGAAGACAGAGCATAACACCGGCTCAGACAACGACGATGTGCTTATTACATCGGGCGCACAACAGATTATGGATCTGTGCTCAAAGGCACTTATCAATGAGGGAGATGTTGTAATCTGCGAGGCTCCGTCTTTTATCGGCTCGCTCAATACCTTCAGAAGCTACAACGCAAGGCTTGTGGGAGTTGAGGTTGAGCCTGACGGAATGAGTGTTGAGGAACTTGAAAATGCCCTCAAAGATAATCCAAAGGCAAAAATTATCTATACTATCCCTAATTTTCAGAATCCCTCGGGAGTCACAATGAGTCTTGAAAAAAGAAAGCAGGTTTATTCGCTTGCAAAAAAGTACGGTGTTATTATCATAGAGGATAACCCCTACGGAGATTTGCGATACAGCGGAGAGAATCTGCCAAACATCAAGTCGTTTGACTCGGAAGGTATTGTAATCTATGCCGGCTCATTTTCAAAGGTTATTTCTCCCGGACTTAGAGTTGCCTATACAATTTGCCCC
>CALYYZ010000064.1 GCA_945607165.1 uncultured Ruminococcus sp.
TATGATAAAATAATTGTTGAAGGAGATGGTTTGTATGACGGCAAAATCATTGGCTGATGTTGAATACAATTATAAGCTTATCAATGAGCGAATTGCTCAGGCAGCGCAAAAGGTCGGAAAGAAAAGGGAGGATATTACCTTTCTTGCAGCTACAAAGACCGTAGATCCCGATACAATCAATTATGCCGTTTCTCTGGGACTTGACCATATCGGCGAAAACAGAGTTCAGGAGCTTTTGTCAAAGTATGATAGGTATAACCTTGATGAA
Source organism: uncultured Ruminococcus sp. (assembly GCA_945607165.1). Lineage (GTDB taxonomy): Bacteria > Bacillota > Clostridia > Oscillospirales > Acutalibacteraceae > Ruminococcoides. Next base: position 269 of record CALYYZ010000064.1, read on the forward strand.
TGTTCTCTGCAATTTATCGGACATCTGCAAACAAATAAGGTCAGACAGATTGTTGATAAGGTTGATCTGATACAGTCTGTTGATTCACTAAAACTTGCAAAAGAAATAGCAAAGCAATCCATAAAACTTAACAAAACTACAGACATTCTTGTTGAAGTAAACATCGGCAGAGAGGAAAATAAGTCGGGAGTATACCCCGAAAATCTTGAAGAACTGCTCTGCGAAATATCAAAAATTGAGGGAATTTCGGTTAAAGGACTGATGACTATACCCCCGATTTGTGATAATAAACATAAAATTTCTAAATATTTTCATAATATGCATAATATATTTATTGACATATCGGATAAAAAATTAGATAATATAAGTATGACTATTCTTTCAATGGGAATGTCTGCCGATTACTATGAAGCAATTTTAGAAGGTGCAAATATGGTGAGGGTTGGTTCATCACTTTTCGGCGAACGAATATATATATAATTTTAGGAGGAAATATATATGGCAGGAATTGTTGACAAGTTTAAGCGTATGTGGGACGCCCCGGATGACGAGTATGAATATGATGAGTACGGTTATGCCGAAGAGGATCAGGCATACGAAGATGAACCGGTAAGAGAACGAGAAAGAGAAAGAGCTTCCGATTCAACAAACAGCAGAAGCAAGGTTGTTAACATTAATGCAACCGCCAAACTTCAGGTAGGCATCTTTAAGCCCGAGCGTTTCGGTGAGGAAACTCGTTCAATAGCAGACGAGCTTATGAAAACACATACCATTGTTCTTAATCTTGAGGATACAAATAAGGATATGGCAAGAAGAATTCTTGATTTTCTCAGCGGTGTAGCTTACGCTAATAACGGAAAGATTAAAAGAGTTGCAACAAATACATACATTATTATTCCGAGCAATGTTGATGTTACCGGTGACGATTTGCTCGATGAGTTAGAAAACAGCGGTGTATACTTCTGATAAAGACAAATTATTTTGCTCTAAGCTTGAAGATGCCGTAGGGCTTTGCTTTGTTCGTCAAAAGCCTTATTTCTTCTCTTTCTTAAGTCAAAGGCGCCAGGCATTGGCTGAAGCGTATTTACGATCTGTTTCTTTTCAGAATTTTGAATTTTTCGGAGGTTATCCGGACAGCGAGCGAAAGATTCTCGGCTTGTTTTTTGACTGCGTAAATCTAATTGATTTTCCCGTGTCTGCAATTCAGTTCAAATTCCGCCCCTGTGATAAGCTCACCCACAGAGACTTTCTTGGAGCGATGATGTCGCTTGGAGTGGAGAGGGATACAATCGGTGATATTCTTGTTGAAGACGGCAGAGCGGTTGTTTTTGTAAAGTCTGAGCTTAGCGATTATTTTAAAACTCAGCTCACTAAAATCGGCAGAGTCGGAGTATCGGTCTCTGATGCGATTCTTTCGGATTTACCATCCGGCAGAGGAACTCAACGGAGTTTCTATACTGTATCCTCGCTAAGACTCGATAATATTGTCGCAGCAATAACCGGACAGTCCCGAGAAAAAACAAAAGCCTTGATTTTATCGGGAGGAGTTACTCATAATTTTGTTACCCGGCAAAACATCAGCGAACCATTGTCGGTTAGTGATACTGTCACAATAAAGGGAAAAGGAAAATTTGTTCTGGACGAACTTTGCGGCAATACTAAAAAGGGGCGTATCAGAATTTCGATAATTCATTACAGATAAGGAGTGCATATCTATGATTACTATTGATGAAATTAAAAACATAAGCTTTAGAAAGGCTACTCTAAGCGGCGGATACAGAGCTGAGGATGTAGACGCATTCATTGACGAGGTTATTGCAGCTTTTGAACAGCTTAAAAAGGACAAGACAAATCTTGTACATAAGATTGATGTGTTGGCAACCAGAGTTGAGCAATACAGATCCGATGAAGAAACTGTTAGAAATGCACTTCTTGCTTCACAAAAGGTTTCCGATGCTTGTGTAAAGGAAGCTAAGGATAAGGCTGCAAAAATTGTTCGTGAGGCTGAGAACAAGGCTCAGAGCCTGCTTGTTGAAGCTAACAAAATGACGGCAGCTGAGAAGGAAAATTATCTACAGCTTCAGGCAGATGCTGTAGCACTTAGAAATGAATTGATTGAACTGTACAGAAAGCATATAAAGACTATAGACGATCTGCCTACATCGGTTGATTTAGAAAATACTAAGAAGGATCTTGATGAGAAATATCCTACCGAGGATACATCAAGTGAGCAGCCTGAAGCTTTAAGCAAGGCTGCAGCTTCCGTGACTGTAAATTCTGAGGCTGACAGAATTGCACAGGAGGTCTTAAATGCAAAGAGCGAACCTACCGTACAAAAGAAATCGGGCAAGTTTGCTCACCTTAAATTCGGCGATAATTATGATGTTTCTGCTGAATAATTCTAAATAATTGGAGAGAGTACATAAAATGGCACAGGATTATAATTCAACACTCAATCTTCCAAAAACTGATTTCCCCATGCGTGCGGGACTTCCTAAGAGTGAGCCTTTAACCTTGAAGAATTGGGAAGATGAGAAAATATACGAAAGCTTAATGAAGGTCAATGAGGGAAAGCCTCTTTTTGTACTTCATGACGGTCCTCCGTATGCAAACGGAAACATTCATCTCGGAACTGCACTGAACAAGGTCTTGAAAGACTTTATAGTCAGATACAAAAATATGTCCGGTTTTAAGGCTCCGTTTGTACCCGGTTGGGATACTCACGGACTTCCCACTGAACTGAAAGCCAGAAAGAAAGCCGGAGTCGGCAGCTCTGCTGATATTTCGGTGCTTGAACTCAGAAAGATGTGTCAGGAATTTGTTGAGGAATATATCGACGATCAGCGCAATCAGTTTAAAAGATTGGGCGTTATTGCCGAATGGGATAATCCATACATTACCCTTACCCACGATTTTGAGGCTGAGCAGATTCGTATTTTTGCTGAAATGGCTTGCAAAGGGTACATATATAAGGGATTAAAGCCTGTATATTGGTGTCCTGAGTGTAAGACGGCTCTTGCTGAGGCAGAAATAGAATATGCCGAGGATCCCTGCCATTCAATCTATGTTAAGTTTAAAGTAACTGATGATCTCGGAAAATTTTCCGCAATGGGAATAGATCCTGAAAATGTTTACTTCGTTATCTGGACTACAACTACTTGGACTCTGCCCGGTAATGTCGCTATTTGCGTAGGCCCGTCGTTTGACTATGCACTCGTTAAAAGCGGCAGTGAGTATTATGTTATGGCTGAGGAGCTTTACAAGCAGGCTATGGAGGCTGCGGAGCTTACTGACTATGAGGTTGTTGCAACAATCAAAGGCTCTGAGCTTGAATATATGAAAACAGCACATCCCTTTATGAACAGAGATTCTCTCGTAATTGTAGGAGATCATGTTACTCTTGAAAGCGGCACAGGCTGCGTTCACACTGCACCCGGACACGGTGTTGAGGACTATGATGTTTGCCGTAATTATCCTGAAATTCCAATCATTGTTCCTGTTGATGAAAACGGTGTTTTGACCTCTGACGCCGGTATGTTTGAGGGACTTAAGACCGATGACGCTAATAAGCCCATTGCACAGCATCTTGAAAATATCGGTGCTCTTTTTGCACTGAAAAAGATTATCCACCAGTACCCTCACTGTTGGAGATGTAAAAATCCAGTTCTATTCCGCGCTACCGACCAATGGTTCTGTTCTGTTGACGATTTCAAGGAAGATGCCGTGAAGGCGATTGATACTGTCGAGTGGATTCCCGGTTGGGGCAAAGACAGAATCACATCAATGGTGAGAGAAAGAAAAGACTGGTGCATTTCCCGGCAAAGAAAATGGGGAGTACCGATTCCTATATTCTATTGTAAGGAGTGCGGTGAACCCTTAATTGACCGTGATATTATGCTTTCGGTTGCCGATTTGTTTGGCAAAGAAGGCTCAAACGCTTGGTTTACTCATTCAACCGATGAAATTTTGCCAAAGGGCACAAAGTGTTCAAAATGCGGTTGTACATCCTTTGAAAAAGAAAAAGATATTATGGATGTTTGGTTTGACAGCGGTTCTTCACATTCTGCTGTTCTTAAAAACCGTAACGATCTTACATGGCCGGCAGACCTTTATCTTGAGGGAGCAGACCAATACAGAGGATGGTTCCAGTCTTCACTCCTTACATCTGTTGCTACAATGGGAACAGCTCCCTACAAAGCCGTATTGACTCACGGATGGGTTGTTGACGGAAAGGGAAGAGTAATGCACAAATCCCTCGGCAACGGAATTGACCCTCAGGAGGTTATCGACCAATATGGTGCTGATGTTCTCAGGCTTTGGGTTGCGTCCTCCGACTATCACGCTGACATAAGAATATCTCAGGATATTCTAAAGCAGCTTTCTGAAGCATACAGAAAAATCAGAAATACTGCAAGATATATCCTTGGAAATCTCAATGGATTTAATCCTGACTCTGATATGGTTGACATTTCCGAGCTTATGCCTATTGATAAATGGGCGCTTTCTAAGCTTAATATCCTCATTGACAAGGTTAAAGAGGCTTATGATAAGTATGAGTTCCATATAGTATATCACGCAATTCATAATTTCTGTGTTGTTGATATGTCCAACTTCTATCTTGATGTATTAAAAGATAGATTGTATACCGAAAAATCAGACAGCCTTACAAGAAGAGCAGCTCAGACCTCAATATACCTTATCCTTAATGCAATGACAAGGATGATTGCTCCTATTCTTGCATATACATCTGATGAAATTTGGAAATATATGCCTCATTCATATTCGGAGAATCCCTCTCATGTAATATTTAATGAGATGCCGGAAAAGATTAATGTTTCAACTGATGATGGATTTATGGAATTCTGGGATGAAATTCATCAGTTAAGAGACGATGTCAAAAAATCGCTTGAAACAATCATCAAGGATAAAACAATTAAAAGCTCGCTCGAGGCTAAGGTTACTCTGAAAGCTTCGGGAAGCAAGCTTGAGTTCCTTAAGAAAGCCGAGCCTGAACTTGCTGCTGCTTTCATTGTATCTGCCGTTGAAGTGCTTGAAGGAACAGATGACCTTGAAATAGCTGTTGCTAAGGCAGAGGGCGAAAAGTGCGAGCGCTGTTGGTCAATCAGCAGCACTGTCGGTAACGATTCCGAGCATCCTACACTTTGCTCTCGTTGTTGTGAAATTTTGAAATAAGTTTATTTATAAATCGGTGTGTACTGCCACACCGATTTGTGCTATGGAGGAAATATGGCTTTTTTTGCTTTAATAGTAGGAGCTTTGCTTGTCATTGCCGACCAGGTTATAAAGATGTTAGTTTCAGCTCATCTTAAGCCTGTCGGTACAGTTGAAGTGATTGATAATATCTTTAGCCTTACCTATGTTGAAAACCGCGGAGTAGCCTTCGGAATGTTCAAGGATATGCAATGGATTTTTATCTTAATTACTTCGGTGTTTATTATTGCAATCATTGTATATATGTTTAAAACAAAGCCAAAAGGAAAGCTTTTTTATGTTTGCGCAGGTCTTATTATCGGCGGCGGTGTCGGTAATCTTATCGACAGGGTTTTCTACGGATATGTAATTGACTATTTAAGCTTGTCCTTCTTCTCTCCGGTATGTAACTTTGCGGATTACTGCATTACAATCGGAACAGTTATGCTTGTGATCTACATTTTGTTTTTTTCAGATGTACTAAAAAATGAAAAGGCGATAAAAAAAGATGAATAAATACACTCTTATCTGTGATGAAGAGGGAATAAGGCTCGATAAATTTATTTCTGTATCAAATATTGGTGTATCAAGAAGTGCTGCGGTAAATTTAATCGAAAAAGAGTCGGTTTTAGTCAATCAAAAAGCTGCCGAGAAAAAACAGAAGTTAAGAGCAGGAGATGAGATAACGGTAGTTATGCCCGATCCCGTTCCCTACGAAGCTAAGGCTGAAAATATTCCGCTTGATATAATCTATGAAGATGAATATTTGCTTGTCGTGAACAAGCCAAAAGGTATGGTTGTGCATCCTGCGGCGGGAAATTACAATGGTACGCTTGTAAATGCTTTGCTCTATCATTGCGGTGACAGCTTATCGGGCATAAACGGTGTTCTGCGTCCCGGAATAGTTCACAGAATTGACAAGGATACAAGCGGACTGCTGATAGTAGCTAAAAATGATTTTGCACACAAACACCTTGCTGAGCAAATTAAGGAACATTCCTTTACAAGAGAATATGAGGCGATTGTGTTCGGAAACATAAAGGATGCTAAGGGCACAGTTGACGCTCCTATAGGAAGAAATCCCAACGACAGAAAAAAGATGTGTGTAATTTCTAAAAACAGCAAGAATGCAGTCACTCACTATCAGGTTATAGACAGATATAAGGGATACACCCATATCAGGTGTCGCCTTGAAACAGGCAGAACACATCAGATCAGGGTTCATATGGCGTACATCGGTCATCCCGTTTCCGGTGACAAGGTTTATGGCATAAAAAATGAAAAGGTTAGTTTTGAAGGACAGTGTCTTCACGCCGGAAAAATCGGCTTCGTCCATCCATTTACCGAAAAATATTTGGAGTTTTGCTCACCGTTGCCGGATTATTTTGCTAGTTATTTGTTGAAACTAAAGAATATATCAAATTAATTTGCTATTTTTGAAAAAAGACTTGATTTATCTATTTACTTGTGATAAAATATACAGGAATTTGATTCCGCCGTTACTCTCGGCGCGTTTCAGATAACGGCTTTGCCGTCATTATGAAGCTGATAGTCCGCTGCCATGAGGTATGAATATCGGAAAAAATTGGAGGTTAATTATGGACGCATTAAAGACAATCGCAGCCGGTTCGGTTAAGGAAACTACACCCGAGTTCGGTATCGGTGATACCGTTAAGGTATCAGTAAACATTCGTGAAGGCGAAAGAGAAAGAATCCAGATGTTTGAGGGTACTGTTATTGCTAAAAGAGGCAGTGGAGTAGCTGAAACATTTACCGTAAGAAGAGTTGCATACGGCGTTGGTGTTGAGAGAGTGTTCCCGCTTCATTCACCTAATGTTAAGGATGTACAGGTTGTTCGCTACGGTAAGGTTCGCAGAAGCAAGCTGTACTATCTCCGTGACAGAGTAGGTAAGGCTGCTAAGGTTAAAGAGCAAATTCGCAAGTAATACGAATTAATTTAAAAGGGGACTGAAAAGTCCCTTTTTTACTTCATTTTAGAGCAGGTGAATTAGCTTGAACGAAGAAAAGACTTTTGATACATTAAATGAAAACAAGTCAGAAGAGCAGCAGGAATATGAGGTTGTATCCGATATCAATCCCGATTTGTACTTCAAGGATAATGAAAAATTGGGCGATGATAAATTCCTGACGCAAAAATCCGACGGAGTTATATCCGGCATATATGATTGGATCCGTTGTCTGACCTTTGCAATCAGCATTGTAGTGTTGTGTCTGACCTTTGTATTCAGACTCGTTGATGTCTCCGGCACATCAATGCAGGAAACCTTACATAATAATGATATGGTTTTGGTTACAAACTTTATGTACACACCAAAGAACGGCGATATTGTTGTCATTTCACACGGTGCGGAATATGAAAAGCCTATAATCAAGAGGGTAATTGCAACCGAAGGACAGTCTATCAAGCTTGATTATGAAAATGACCGTATTCTTGTTGATGGCGTTGTGTATGAGGAAAGCTATATTCCCGGCTCCACCTTTGAGGGTGAGATTGGCGATTATGAGATTCCTGAGGTTGTTCCCGAAGGCAAGATTTTTGTATTGGGAGATAACCGTAAGGTTTCCTTAGACAGTCGAAAAAAGCAAATCGGACTCATAGATGTTGACAGCGTAATCGGAAAGGCGCAGTTTGTAGCATTTCCTTTTAATGATTTCGGATATTTGTACTGATTTTTTAATTTAGTAGTTGTTTTAAGCTTATTTCTGTTTTATAATAGAGATAAGCTTTTATTTTTTGAGGTAACAAAATGGATAAATATAAATTTGAATACAGTACAAATAAATATTCTAAATATGCTTTTGATTTTGTGAAGACCATAATCATTGTTTTTATTATTGCGGTTATAATCTTCACAATGTTTATTCGTGATGTAAGCGTAGTGGGAAATTCTATGAATGATACACTCTACGACGGGGATAAGGTATTAATGACGAATTTTATGTATGAACCAAAATGCGGAGATATCGTTGCAATTACCGCCGAGAATGTTGCCGAAAAAAGAATCATCAAGAGAGTTATT
>CALYYZ010000065.1 GCA_945607165.1 uncultured Ruminococcus sp.
ACTCAAAGCTGTTTGTTCCCCCGGCTTCACCCATTACCAATCTCTCAAGCAAAGCTCTGTCATCAGGAACAACTCTTGCAGGAACATAACTGCTGTCGGGATTGCTTATTGATATTAAAGCATTTCCGTTGTCGGCTGAAGGCGACTGTGTTTCGTATACAATCTCCTCCTGCGGCTCTGAATAGGAATCTTGCGAATTGTTAGATGCAACCGGCTCAGCCGTTTCAGTGGCGGTCTGAGTATCTTTCTGTACTTTTTTTGTCGGCTCAGTCTTTGGCTCAGTAGGCTTAACAGTTGTAGGCTCAGTAGGCGGCTGAGTTTCGGGTAATGTTGTCTCTTCAACACAGTTATCCTCGATAACCGATGAAAACTCACCAATGCTTCCTACTGAGAATGAAGCAATCTTGCCATCCTCGTATGCGTCAACATTTGGAGCAAGGGTTGTTGTGGGCAGTATCAATGCCGCTGTGGAAAGACATACAGCACAGAATGCAGAAACAAACTTTAGTTTTTTGCCTGAATTTGTCTTATTTGTCTTTTTTGTCTTTTTAACAAAGTCACACTCGCTTTCGCAGTGTCTGTATTTTGTAGCTCTCAAAAATTTATCCTCCCTGTGATTTCTGCATTTACCACACATTATTAGGTACATTGTTTTCCAATGTATTTAATGATAAATGCTGCGTCTTTAGTCGTTAAAATTTTATCAAACACACATCATCAACTGTATTAAAACACATATTTGAGCAAAATGCAAGTTTTCAAGTCGGTTTGGGCTGTAATATTTGTAATCAAATTGTAATTAATCGGATTTAATTTTATTTAAAGTAAAAATACCTTGTGCATATTTCACAAAATATATACATTTTCTTCGTAGATATTACCTGAATGTTAGAAAGTCAATTTTTTCATTTTTCCTCTTTAATCCTATGTTTTTTAGGTCTTTTTGTAGGTTCCGGTGTTTTGCATGAAATGATTATCGTATCCTCTCCGATAAGCTCAATTTTCTCCCAAGGAATAATATAATCTTCGCATTTCCCAAACAAATTAAAGAAGCTCATTCGACCAAATATTACAAAAGAAACAATTCTTGCATTTTTTGTATCCACTATCACATCATCAACATATCCTATTCTTGCACCGTCACAGCAGCTGATTACTTCCTTATGTCTTAAGTTTGAAAGTCTGCAATTCACTTTCTCTCCTCCTTTCTGTAAAGTATATGACAGTGAAGCTTTTTTATTACCTATTATATCTTTACGAAGTATCTTAAATAAAAAGGAATTGTCATATTTTATCTTTTTGTAATAATAATACAAAATTTTTCATCATAGTTTTGTATCTTCTGTGGTTACACTGCTCTTTCAAGCTCACTTTTAAGCTGAAGAATTATTCTTTTTTCCAGTCTTGATATATATGACTGCGATATCCCCAGTTTATCAGCAACCTGTTTTTGCGTGTGTTCGCTGTATCCGTTTAACCCAAATCTTAGCTGCATTATAAGAGACTCCCTTTTGTTAAGCTTTGACACTGCGCTTAACACTAAGCTTTTTTCAATTTCATTTTCTATATTTACATTCACGGTGTCCGGTTCGCTGCCTAATATGTCGCACAGTAACAGTTCGTTACCGTCCCAATCTGTGTTAAGCGGCTCATCTATTGATATCTCATTTTTTAGCTGTGAAGCTTTTCTCAGAAACATTAATATTTCATTTTCAATACATCTTGATGCATATGTTGCAAGCTTTATATTCTTCTCAGGCGAGAAAGTATTTACTGCCTTTATTAAGCCTATTGTACCTATTGAAATTAAATCTTCTGCTCCTGCACTCGGTGTTTCAAATTTCTTAGCTATGTAAACCACCAGCCTCAGATTGTGAACGATCAACGGTTCCCGTGCCTTCTCATCTCCGTTAACTATCCTCTGCATAATCTCAGTTTCTTCCTTTTTGCTGAGCGGAGGCGGCAGTGTTTCACTGCCATTGATATAAAACACCTCGTTTTCCGTCAAAAAAAGAAGCTTGAGTTTTAGTATTGTTTTTTTCAGCATAAAATTACCTCACATAGATTTATTGTCTTATTATTTCAAAGGGAATGAGAGCTTTTACATCACCCTTTAGTACATTGTTACAGATCCCGATATAAACGCTCCTTCCTATATCTCTGCTACCAACTATCACTTTGTCAGGCTTGAATCCGTAAATTATCCCGTCTCCGCCCAGGCTGTTAAAGGGTATTGCTCGCAGTGTATTTTTATCGGGCTCAAAGCTTTCAAGCAGAGTTTTTTCAGCAACTATAACATATTCACCGGAAAACGGTTCCTTTAAGTTACAGCCTGTGTCAACCTTGCCGCAAAAAGTAATGCTTTTTGATTTAATTTTTACTTCAACATTATATACACCTCCTCCCGTTTCTCCTTTTGTTAGTCTTTTGATAAGCATAATTATGTAGTAGCAAACAACGGTAAGAATAATCAGTACTAATGGGGAAATATTAAAATATACCTTATCATTATATATCTGCATACCGCTTGGTTTAAAAGCTGTGTATATAAAAATCATAATTCCGCAAAAAATAAACGAAACTAAGAAATAGACCCCTGTTCTTTTTATTAAAGCCTTAATACTGTCATAACCAAAGCAAATCAGCACAATGATAATTGCACAAAATAAATCCATGAAAATATTCAGCAAAAACGGAAGCCTTGGTAAAAGAGCAGAAAGACTTAATATTCCACCGGCAACGCTTCCAAGAATCATTCTTTTGAGTGAAACACTAATATTCAGAAAGCTCTTTACACATACTATAAGCATAAAATCTATAAAAACATTTACCGTAATGAGTATATCAATATAGATAGTATTCACTTTTATCGCCCCTTAATTATTATCGCACAGCGATGATATATTTAATGTCAAAATATGTTTTGGAGGTAAATAATTATGTTATTAGGAATTATAATAGGTATGTTTATCGGAGGCTTTATCGGAGTAAGCTTAATGTGTTTGTTTTATTATTCGAATAATTGAGAAGGCAGTACAACTAAAATTTCGTCTTGGACCGATACAACAGACACAGGAGCCGACCTTTTATGAGATCGGCTCCTAATCTTTTTACATTGTAATATCTGTCTGAGTTGAATTTTGTAAAGAGGACTCTTCCGCCTCGTTTCCAATCACACCGTCATTATCGCTTATATGACCTCCGGTCATATCTGATACCGAGTCGGTTATATTAGACTGAATGTCTGTTGCAGCTTGTGTAATGTTCGATTTTGCATCTGACATAGCGTCTGTTACATCTGAGCCTAAGTTTGACGCTGCATTATCATTATTGCAGCCGCAAGCTGTCAGTACGCAAATCATTGCTGTCAAAAATGCTAAGCATATAATTTTCTTCATATCACTTCATCCTTAATAAAATAATAATGGTGCCGCAAATACGACACCATTATTATTTTCATAAAACTGTAAATTATTTATCATTTTTAACAACAATATGAGGAAACGGAATTGTTATGGAATTTTCATCGAAAACTCTTTTTACATTTTCCTGCATAAAGTAAAACACATCGTAGTAATCATCGGTAGCAACCCAGATCCAAACAACTATTTCTATTCCGTGATCCATATGTTTTCCGACATAAACGGAAGGCTCGGGCTCGTTTAATATCCTTTTATCTGTAGATATTAATGAATAAATCAAAGCTTTTACTTTTGAAATATCATCATCATAGCTTATAGTATATGACAAATCGACTCTGCGTTTATCTACCATAGTGCAGTTTACAACATTATTTTTTGTAAGACTCGAGTTAGGAATTGTCACCAGCTTATTATCAAAGGTTTTTATTGTTGTAAAGAAAATTTTAATGCTTTCAACTCTTCCCTTTATATCTTGAAATTCAATAATATCTCCTGCAACAAAAGGTTTATTGAAAATCAGTACCAAACCGCTGACTAAGTTTGAAAGACTGTCCTGAAGAGCCAGTCCCGCTGTAAGTACCGCTGCCCCTAATGCAGTGATCAAAGAGGTTACATTGACTCCTACCGAGGCAAGAGCTGTCACTGATACAATCAGATACATTATTACACGAAGCAGTGACACAACGAAGGTAGCGACGGAATGTTCTGTTCCTGCCCGTGTGAAAATATTTTTTAACAATCTGACTACTATTCTTACCACTAATACACCAATTACTATAATAGATGTAAAAAGCAGAATACCGGGAAGAATCCGTAATAATAAATCATATGCTTCCTGAAAGAATTTTTCCATACTAAACCTCGTCAGACACAATTACCGAAGACAATTTTTCTCCATCTTTCCAATTAGAAATGACTATGTCTCCGTTTTCATTGAAGCTGATACTAACGCCTTCACGGACTCCTTCTTTATATTTGCAAAGATCCAAAAAGTCTCCGTTCTTATCAAATCTTGCTCCAAAGCCTTCAGGCTTATTATCATTCCATCTGCCGGCATGCATTGTCCCGTCGCTGAGACGATAGCCCACGCCGCAGCCGTTGCGGCTTCCTTTGCTCCAATTACCGACATAATTAATCTTGCCTTCCTTGTAGTAACAAACACCGAAGCCGTCACGCTTATCGTTAATATATTCACCGTCATATGAGATTGTGCCGTCCGGCGCAACAGTTATTCCTCGGCCTATCCTGCAATTACTCTCATCAACTTCACCGTAATAGGAATATTTCCCGGATTTTGTATTAATAATTACATCGCAACGCTGTGCTTTTTGTTTTACAAAATCACTGTCAAAAGAGCTGTCTGCATCAGCTGAAATCTCTTCAAAATTTGACAAGCTTTCTTCGGAAGATTCCGTCACAAACTGATTTTTCTCCGAAACATAAACGGTTTTATCCGAAATATCGCAAGCACTGCAAGCCTCAATGGGTTCTTCGATATTGCCGTCATTCATTGGTAAAGGCTCTGTTTCCTCGGTAGATTCTCCTACGGTTTTCAGAGCATTATCAGAAACACCGACTAAGGAAGCGTCTTTGGATTTTATTCTGTCAAGTTCCTTTTCAAGCTCCTTTATTCGGGCAAACGGATCAAATTTCTCGGTTTTTTCAATTTCATATTCATCAGCAACACAAGTATTGTCTTTTAAAAGATTATTTTCAGCGGTTTGCGAAACAACCTCTACGAATAAATCCTTGTTAGTCTTTTTTGCCTCAGTCAAAATTCTTTCAATTTTTTCATAAGCTGAATAAGTACCGGAAAAATCCTCGTTTATCTCGTCTTTTGCAGGAGACTTTTCGTCTGTAACAGAGTTTTCACTGAGATATTCAGCGGAATTAAAGTCAATTTTCACCGCATTGTCAAGATCAGCTTTTTGACTCTGTCTGTAAGAAAAGCCGGGTACATCTTTACCTTTCAAAGTGGGAGCATCCGTGTTTTCAGGCTTAAGCGATTCATCAAACCATATCATTCCATCGTTTGTATACACAAGAGCCGTGCACTGCTTTTTAGGAGCTTTTTTTGACGGATAAAGGTAGCTTACTTCACTGTTTCCTTCAGCATTAATGCTTTCCGTGACAAGCATTAATACTCCTAAAATCTTTCTTGGATATACCAAGGATATTAGCTTATCGCTTATATACGAATGATAGTATTCGGTTTTTAACCACATATGCTCAGAATTAAAATACTGACGCTTAAAAACTACACCGTTTTCATTAAAGGTAATAACACAGTACACACCGTCATTGAATCTCCTGACAGTCTGCAAAACTCTCTTTTTACCTGTTATTTTCCACAAAAGGCTCTTGTTATCAGACAAACTATAGGACAAATTATAGAGTCTGTTGCCTATCATTACTTCGGTTTTATCCTTTTGTGTCTGTTTTCCGGAATTAAAGTAATTAGCACGAACTCCTGCAAGGGCGTCATTTTTAAAATCAAGCTCTTCGTGTCTTGAGAGTATAACCGAATAAATAATCAGATCGTCAGATATTATTTTTTTCTCTGAAGCCATAACGAAATCCCTTTCCAAAGGTAAAAACCAGATAAGAAAACAAGAAAGCATGCGCATATTATGCGTGAGCTTTCTTTAGCCATTGCTCGTGCGCACACAGGGCGCAACTGAGCGGGCAATATAAATTATTTTTTATTTGATAGGATTTATCGAAATATTACATATTGTATAATTCACGATAATTTAAAGACAAATAATACAGTTTGTTGTTATTTCCTGTCAAATAAAATCAAGGGCGAACAGAGTTCGCCCTCAGCAATAAAAATCAGATAGAAATTGACATTGCAATATCATAAAGCTCTTTGTCAAATACTCGCTTCATATCAAGGGCTTCGTTAATATCAAGATCAACAATCTTTCCACCCTGCATAGCAACGACACGGTTGCCGATGTTTTGATTAAGAAGCTCAACAGCCTTGTGTCCCATCTGACTTGCAACAACTCTGTCTCTTAGAGTGGGAGATCCGCCGCGCTGAACATGACCGAGAACCGTTGCTCTTGCTTCAATACCAAGTCTCTGCTCAACATACTTCGCAAGGTCACGAACACCGCCGACACCCTCGGCAACTACAATGATAAAATGCTTTTTGCCGGTTTTTTGAGTATTAATAATTCTTGCAATAACATCTTTTTCAATATTATATTCAATCTCAGGCACAAGAATTGCGGTTGCGCCTGTTGCAATGCCTGTTTGAAGAGCGATATCGCCACAACGACGGCCCATTACCTCAACGATTGAACAACGATCGTGGGATTGAGCAGTATCACGAATACGGTCAACCATTTGAATTGCAGTGTTCATTGCTGTATCAAAACCGACAGTATACTCGGAACAAGCAATATCGTTATCAATAGTACCGGGCACACCTATACAGTTAATGCCGGCATTTGTTAACGCTCTTGCACCCTTAAAGGAACCGTCGCCGCCGATTACAACAACGCCTGTAATACCGAGACTGCGGCAAAAATCAGCAGCCTTCTTAATTCCGGCAGGAGTAGCGTATTCATCGCTTCTTGCTGTGTACAGCTTTGTTCCGCCGTTACCTATAATATCGGAAACGCTCCTGAGATTCATCTCCTGCACATCACCGTTAAGCAAGCCGTTATATCCACGGTAAACTCCGTATACCTTTAAGCCCTTATTAATTCCGGCACGAACAACAGCTCTTACCGCCGCATTCATTCCGGGTGCATCGCCGCCGCTTGTCAGAACAGCAATAGATCTATCAGCCATATAAAATACCTCCATAGGTTATTTATCCGAG
This sequence comes from uncultured Ruminococcus sp., assembly GCA_945607165.1. Lineage (GTDB taxonomy): Bacteria > Bacillota > Clostridia > Oscillospirales > Acutalibacteraceae > Ruminococcoides. Next base: position 7,258 of record CALYYZ010000065.1, read on the forward strand.
ACTAATTATAATACATATGATGTTTTTTTACAAGAGGAATTTTAAAGTATCACACAATTTTTTACATTATTAAACTGTTATATTTAACGCAAGCCGATTTTTGACATTATAAAGGTATTATTAATACTTCTTCTTGCGACTTTTGATTGAAATGTATGTTTATGTATGGTAGAATTATTTGTATGAATTTCTATCAAAGCATCAGGTAAACTATGAAAAAGATTTTATCCACTATATTAACTGCTGTAACTATACTGCTATTTACCGTCTCAAGTGTAAATGCAGCCGAAAAGATTGAATTTGAATTAAGCCCGTCCTCTACAGAAAAGGACAGGCTGTTCACTGTGAATATGAAGCTGAATTCAAACGAGAAATTCAGCGCAGGTATATTCGATTTTCATTATGATAATGGTATGTTTGAATACAGAAAAGCGGAGACTTTAGATGATTCCTCAAAAATATCTGTAAATGAAACTGATGACAAATTGAGAATTGTATTTCTGAATGAAAACGGAATAAAGTGTAATAACTCAGATATTTTTTCAATCACCTTCAAAGCCGTAAATTACGGTGGAGGTTATATTGATTTTAACATTGATCAGTGTATTAACTCTGAAGCTGAATTCCTTGAAATCGGAAAATGTGTTTCAGGCAAAATAACCGTTTTGGAAAAAAGTAATAGCAAAAACTACAATACAAAAGGAAAAACAACCCTCAGTGACGATAAATACGAGGGCAGCGGAAAATCGGAAAGAGAATCAACAAGCATCGCAAGCGTTGATGTCAAACCAAGTGATATCAAAGGCTTCAGCCCTATTGCAAATAGAGATATTGCATTTTTTATTTCAGGAATTGGAATTGCTGCTTCTTCGGTATTGGCTTTTTATATTATATATAGGATATTCAAGAGAATACAAAAGCAAAAAAAGGATGAAAAATCGGAATATCCGACAGAAACTGAGCTACCGAAAACAGAAGAATAAGCTGAAATACAGGTAAGTGTTATCTGTTATCAACCATTTCGGGATTTAGGTCGTGCTTTGAAAGTCTTTCCCACGCAACCTGTTCCCATTTTGTTCCGGGCATACCATAATTGCAGTACGGATCAATAGAGATTCCGCCTCTCGGTAAAAACTTGCCCCAAACCTCGATATACTTGGG
>CALYYZ010000066.1 GCA_945607165.1 uncultured Ruminococcus sp.
CTCTTTTTCATTTCGATAAGAATCAAACAGCCAAATCTGTCATCGAGAGCTTTACAGCGAACAGTGTTGACTGTTTCGCAGAAATCCGATACAAAAGCAATACTGTCACCTACACTAATGTATTTTTCTACCTGAGTTTTATCTTTAGCACCGATATCAATATACATTTCAGAAAGCTTTGGAATTGAAGTTAATTCATCACCCTTTGAAAGATGAACAGGCTTTATACCGATAACTCCATTTATATTACCTTTTCCGATTACAACACCCTTGCCCGGAAGCACCCGACGGTCTATTCCGCCAACTTCATCGAATTTAATATATCCGTCATCAGTAATTCCTGTGACCAGCAATCCAACCTCATCCATATGGGCTGAAAGCATTAGCTTGTAAGCTGCCCGTCTTTTTCCTTTTTTGTGAACCAAAAGATTTCCGAGATTGTCAACAGTTATTTCATCTGTATAGTCTTTAATTTGGTCAATGATAAGTGAACGAACCGAGGATTCGTCACCGGAAATGCCGTTGCACATACATAAATCCTTTAACAGATTAGTGTTAATCACTGAAAAGCACCTCCACATCTGATATATTCACAAATCAGGCTTGCAACACCCTTAACATCGTCAACATCAACAATCTCGCAGGGGGTATGCATATTTCTTTGCGGAACAGAAACAAGTGCAGTTTTAACACCGCTTTTGGTAATTGAAATATGGTCGGCATTTGTACCTGTAGCTCCTGCAATAGGTTCAAGCTGATAAGAGATACCCTTTGCATTACAAATTTCAATAAGCTTATCCGTAATATCTCTGTTTAATATTGGTGAAATACAAATCATAGGTCCCTTTCCAAGCTCTATTGATGAATAAAGCCCCGAAATATCAGGCTGAGAAGCAAAGCTCACATCAACAACTATAGCCTCGTCAGCATCTAATAAAAACGAACTTGTCTTAGCTCCTGTACCAAATGTTTCCTCTTGAACAGAAAACACTATAGCTACACTGTAATCGAGATCGCAGTCCGATAGCATCTGAGCACAATAAATCAGTGCCGCTACTGAGCATCGGTTATCAAGTGCCGCAGAGCAAATTCTGTTGTTGAGGATATTTCTCGGCTCGGATTTATAGGTCAGCATATCACCGATTTTTAGATATCTTTTGATTTCCTGAGGCTCAAGGCCAAAATCGACGCTTATTTTGTCAACAGCTGAAGCCTTGTCCTCATTTCCGTCAGAAAGATGCGGAGGCATACAGGAGACAACACCGCTTATCTCAGGATTAGAATTAAGCACAAGAACGCTGTCCTGAAGAATGCGTGGATCAATTCCACCGCATTTTGCAACCTTAACAAAGCCTCTGTCGTCAATATCTGTTACCATAAGACCGATGCGGTCAATATGAGCGTCAAGCAATATAGTCTTAGAAGCATTTCTATTACCGAGTTTTGCAATCAGACTCCCGTTAGGTGTTACGGAAACATCTGCATATTTGCTTAATATATTTTTTATATAGGATATGGCAGGTTCCTCGCTGCCCGACACACCGTTTATTTTACAAAGTTCAAATACTAGTTCGCTTAGTTCCATAAATATTTTATTCAAGTCCGTTTACAATCGACTTGAAGTGATTACCTCTTTCTTCAAAGTTTTTGTAAAGTCCGAAGCTTGCACTTGCAGGCGACAGAGAAACAATATCTCCGAATTGTGAAAGCTCTACAGCCGAAGCAACGGCATTCTCCATATTATCTACATTAATGATTTTAATAGAATCAGGATTATAGTTGTCAGCAGATTTTACGGCTTTTTCAATTTTAGGAGCTGTATCGCCAAGCAGTATGAGCACCTTAACTTTATTGTTAATTACCGGTCCGAGAGGCTCATAAGGAATATGCTTATCATATCCTCCTGCAATTATTATAATCTTATCATCATATAGAGAAAGTGTACCCAGCGCCGTTCTTGTAGGACTTGATGCTATAGAGTCATTGTAGTATTTAACTCCTCTATATTCACGCACAAACTCAGCTCTGTGTTCAACGCCGCCGAAGTTTTTTGCAACCGAAACAATGGTATCAACATCTATCATTCCCCATACAGCCGATATTGCTGCAAGATAATTTTCAACATTATGCATACCGGGGATTTTTATGTCACGATAATCCATAATTCGGGTTACCTTTCCGTAATCGCTGTAGCATATAGTGTGACCGTCAATATAAGCACCGTTTGAAGTATTGTCCGAGGAAGAAAAGAAAGCCAGTTGACCTCTGACGCTATCTGCAAATTCTCGGGTAATATCGTTATCAAGGTTCAAAACAGACTTGGAAAAAGCATTTTGATGCAAAATAATGTTTTTCTTTGAGTCAATATATTCCTGCATATCCTTGTGAATATCGAGATGATTCGGAGCCAAATTGGTTACAACGGCAACATCGGGACTTTTTCTCATTGAAATAAGCTGAAAGCTTGAAAGCTCAACTACAGCAAAATCATCAGGAGCAATAGATTCTATATCAGGAAGCAAAGGATTGCCGATGTTTCCTCCGAGGTGTACGGTTTTTCCGCCTGCTTTGAGGAACTCTGAAATAATTGTTGTTGTCGTTGTTTTTCCGTCTGAGCCTGTAACAGCAATAATCTTACAGGGACAAAGGTCAAAAAACACTTCCATTTCAGATGTTAGAATTACACCATTCTCACGGAGTTTGACAAGCTCATCAGTATAAAAAGGTGTTCCGGGGCTTCTGAAAACTATATCAGCGTCTAAATCAGAAAGATAATTCTCTCCGAGAATTAACTCAGCACCGTATTTTTGTGCCTGAAGTCCGTTATTGCCAAGAGCTTCAAATTCCTTTCGATCACAGGCAAGAACTCTCGCACCTTTATCTCTAAACAGTTTTATTAAAGGCAAATTACTTGTACCTATTCCGATGAAAGCTATAGTTTTACCTTTAATATTATCAAAAAAGCTTGTCATTTTTGTATTCATTTTCTTCCCCTCGCCAAGTAATAATTTGTCATCTTTATATTATACAGATTTATGTAAGAAATTTCAACAAAAATAATACTAAAACCTTATTAAAAGCTTTATTTGATTATTATTCAATTATTCATAAAAATAATAAAACAAAAACACAGCTAATCAGAATATACATCTGAATAGCTGTGTATGTTATGGCGGAGAGAAGGGGATTCGAACCCCTGGTACGGTGATTACCGTACACATGATTTCCAATCATGCTCCTTCGGCCAGCTCGGACATCTCTCCACGAACCGCTGTTAATTATATCAAACCCGTAAAGAAAAATCAAGTAAATTTTACATTTTTTTATTTTTATTCATATTCACCTGACTCATTCGCATTTAGAGAGCATAAATTAACACCATTATCAATATCAACATTACTTATATATGGTTCTTTTCTAACTTCATCGTTGATTTCTTTGGGCTTACTTAAGGCGGTAAATATAATCCCCAAAAAAGCAAGCACACATCCTAAAACTGCGAATAACGCAGATAAGATCTGTTCGGAGAGTATATATGCCGATATTATTGATAATATTAAACAGGGAATACATAATAACAATAATATAAAGCCCGTTTTAAAGAGACCGTTCATTTTTCTTTTGTTCATATTATCACCAAATCAAATATTATTAGCAATATCTGCGAAGTTTTGCAGACTCAACTTTTCCGCCCTTTCGGAATGTGAAACACCTGCTTTTTCAAGGATTTCCATAATCTTAGTCTTATCAATTAATAAACCGCTTGCAAGGGAGTTGGATATAACTTTTCTACGTTGTGCAAACGCCGCTTTTATTACAGCAAATAGTTTTTTCTCATTTTCAACCAAAACAGGAGGTTCTCTGCGGATATTAAGACAAATAACAGCTGAATCAACCTTTGGTGCAGGCATAAATGAACCTGCGCTGACTGAAAACAGCATCTGTGGTTCTGCGTAATAATTAACGGAAACGGTTAAAGCTCCGCTTTGACGAGAACCAACCTCGGCGCAGATTCTTTGAGCAGCCTCCTTTTGCACCATAACGGTTATGGCTTTTATAGGAAGCTTGTCCTCAAGCAGCTTCATAATTACCGGTGAGGTTATATAGTAAGGCAGATTAGCGCAAACCACAACCTCCATTCCGTCAAATTCATCACGAATTAACTGATTTAAATCCAGATCTAATACATCAGCATTTATTACCTTCAAATTGTCATATTCCGATAGAGTTTCATCAAGTACAGAAATCAGCCTCTTGTCAAGCTCTATTGCGACAACCTTTTCTGCAAGTTTACACAATTCGTTTGTAAGAACACCTATTCCGGGACCGATTTCAATAACACCTATGCCTGTATCAGCACCTGAAAGCTCCGCCATTCTCGGGCACACTGAAGGATTAATCAAAAAATTCTGTCCAAGTGATTTTGAAAAAGTAAACCCATGATTACTTAATATAGATTTTATCGTTTTACTATCTGATAAATTATTCATTTTAGTATTCTTAAACCTTTCGGATACTTATTTTTCAGGCGACCGCCGGACGCTTTGCCAAAACCTGTAACTATTCCGTTGACACATACCGAAGTGTATCCCTTAACGGAAGGTGAAATCTGAAGTTCCTCTCCCCTTAAAAAGCGATATATACCATCATCTCTATAATCAAATTCAACAGTATTGACGCATTGACAGGCTTTGGAAGCCATAAATGCACTGTGGTGCGGTTCAATTCTGTTTTTTGCAAGTTCGCCAAGAATAATCCCGGCTCTTAGTACAGACAATCCCTTTATATTAAAATTAAGACTTTCCGGCAAAATAACAATCTTATCTCCTAAAATCTTGATTCTTTCACCGAAAGGTCTGCCGATAAATAAGGAATCGTAAAATTCGAGAATATCGGCACCAACCTTTTCTTTTTCTTGTTGAACAATTCTGTTGGATAAACAGGTGCCTTTTTTTCTTAAACAAGCAGCAAAATGACCTTCACCGCCGTCCATCGGAAAAATCCGCTTAGCATACTTCATTGAAGGTCTGCCGAAACTAAGCCCGGTGTCTATGATTTCAAAATCAGGGTTATTTTCTAAAAATCGTGAAATAACACCCTCATTTTCCTCAAGAGAAAATGTACAGGTGGAATAAACAAGCGTCCCGCCTTCCTTCAACGCTTGCTTTGCGCTTTCTAAAATCAAAAGCTGTCCTTGTGCACAGCTTTTAACATGCTCCTCGCTCCATTCGGTTTTTGCATCGGGATTCTTTCTGAACATTCCCTCTCCGCTGCAGGGAGCATCAACAAGCACCTTATCAAACTGTCCTGCAAGCCTTTCACATAGCAATTCCGGTTTGCAGTTTGACACTACTGCGTTTGATATTCCTAAGCGTTCAATATTTGAAAGAAGTATATTAGCTCTGTTTTTTACAATTTCATTGCTCCAAAGGATTCCTGTTCCTCTTAGCTTTGCACCGATTTGCGTACTCTTTCCGCCGGGAGCTGCACATAAATCCAAAACAAAGTCGCCCTCGTGGACATCAAGCATTTCAACAGCTGAAGCTGCCGATGGTTCCTGAATATAGAAAGCACCGCTGTGGTGAAGCGGACTGTTTCCAAGTGAGGGTGTTTCGGAAGGAATATAAAAGCTCTCTTTGCAAAAGGGAGTGCGTTGAAGCTCAAAATCAAAAAGTGATAAAAGCTTTTCACAGGAACACTTTAGGGTATTAACTCTCAGAGCCTTGAAATTATCAGCCTCATAGTATTTAAGATATTCTTCAAATTCATCGCCGAGAAGCGACTTCATTTTTATTAAAAATTTATCCATTGAATAATCCTGAAAATATAGTAAATAATATAGTTAAAAGGAGGTGTTGAAATGGACTTTAATCAGAACAACAACCAGAACAAGAACCAGAACAACCAGAATAACAACCAGAACAACAACCAGAACAACAATCAGAACAAGAATCAGAACAACAATCAGAATAAGAATCAGCAGCAGAATAAGAGATAATTACATCTGTTATTCCGCATACCGCAGCACAATGGTGTGCTGCGGTATTTACATATATTGCATCAATATCCGTAGTTTTCTCCGATTATTACTACCTTAATTCTATTTAAATGGCGTTGTTGTGAACAGATAACATAATTGCAGCAAATTCTTCCATCACTGTGGCAACCCTCACAAAGCTCAGAATCTTTATTATTCAGAGAAACACATTTGCCACTCTTTGCGCAGTATGTATCACAACTTAACCTTATTGTATTTTTGGGAGCAGCTATTGATTTTACTCTTCTGACTGCCTCGTCGATATTCTTCACAAGCTTATTTATACCGCAAACCACTACAACACTTTTGGGACCGTACAAAATAGCTGCAACTCTGTTAGAATTACCGTCAACATTGTAAAGCTCGCCGTTTTCGGTTATTGCATTGGCACTTGTAAAAAACACATCGGCTGAAAAAGTCTTTCTGTAAACCTCTTCAACCTCTTCCCTTGTAATACCCGGAGCAGAACGGTCAAGATATTTGTAATCAGAAGAAGTGATGATATCATAAATTCCGGTTTCTTTCAGCGTAACTGAACCGCCGCTTGAAATAACATCACCTTTGTTAATAAGGGTTTTAATCAACTCGCACGCTTCTTCTTTTGTTTCACAAAAAAACGGCTGCATTTTATTTCTTGTTAAATTTTCTATTGTTTTATCTATTCTCTTTTTGATATCAGTATTCATTGTATACGCTCCCTTCTTTTTAGTACATTATACTATACAGCTTATGATTTTTCAATTATTGAACAGAAATAATCAGAAAAAAAGGTTCAGCGACAACAAAAGCGTTACACCGGGTACTCCGCCGACAAGGCTTACTATTAATGATAACAGGCTGATAGGAAGATACACTCCCGTAAATGCACTCGAAAGATTCACTGCAATAAGAGTAACAACACCTGTCAGCATTGAAAGAAGTGAAGATTTTAATGGATGCTTCCTTTTAGCTAAACTATGTATTATTGCAAATGATATGAATGTTAGGAACAGAATCAGAAGTAGCGACCAGATTGGCATATTAACAGCTCCGCAAAAATAATAAACCGCCGGAGGATGTCCGACGGTTTATTATATGTGTTAATTTGCAAATTTATAACTTACAGAATCTTAAAAGTGGCAAGTGCGTTGAGTGCGACTACAAAAAGGACAAAAACAGCTGCAAAGAACTTAGTCCAACGGGAAAGAAACGCATCAATAGAACGAGCCTTATTCTTAGAAAAATATGAGTCAGCTGCACCGGTTACAACACCAAGTCCCTGCTGATTACCCTCCTGAAGAATAATTACAACGATAATAGCAATCGAAACTACTGCAAGTACTACACCTAAAATAATGCCCCAAATACTCATTTTCACAACTTCCTTTCATAAAATGATATAGCAAATGACAAATAGCATTAGTAACTAACTTATATTACCATACAAAGAAAAAATATTCAAGAGTTTTTTGTAAGTTTTTTAAATTAATGACAACTGTTCTCCGACGGAATCCTCATTTGATGGTAAAGCACCGATAGCGGGTAAGGAACGGGTGCGGTATCGTTGGGGTTTTGCAAACATACCTTCCGAATATTCACACAATTCAAAAACCCTGTGTCCTTTTTTAAGTTTCATCACGGCTACTCCCAGTGTTGAACGGGTAGTTTTAAGAGACAGCGAACCCGTATGCACAAGCAGAATTCTTCCTGAGGAAGATTTTACAAGTATTTCTTTGTCCTCATCCAGAAGCATAATACCTGCAAGCGGAGATTTATCTGAATAAGCACCGGTGAGCTTTTTGCGGTTTGTCTTTGTAGCATACGCCTCGAGAGGAACTTTTGCCAGCTTTCCGTTTTCAAACGCGAAAATTAAAAAGCCCTTATAATCCTTTGTTGCAACCATTTTTACAGCGTTTTCCCCTTCATCCATCGAAAGCTTGGCTGCAACATAATCACCCAAGGCACTCGCCTTTGTATCTGCAAAATCAGCGGCTTTAGCTTTATATACCTGACATTTGTCAGTGAAGAAGAGCAAATCACAATTATTTGAGAATTCCTGCTCCTGAACTATCTCATCGCCGTCTTTTAGCTTATGAGTACTGCTCATTCGTAAGGATTGAGGAGTTATTTTTTTGAAATATCCTTCCTTTGTAAAGAAAAGATTTACGGGATAATCCGGAATTTCTTCAATTTCGTTTTCAAATTTAGCAGGCTCTTCGTAGATTATCATACTTTTTCTTGGCTGACCGTATTTCTCGGCAACAGCCTTAAGTTCTTTTACAATAATTGTCTTCACTCTTGCCCTGCTTTTAAGAATATCATCAAGCTCTGCTATCTCCTTCTCGAGATTCTCAATATCCTGAGTCCTCTTTAGAATATACTCCCTGTTCAAATGACGAA
>CALYYZ010000067.1 GCA_945607165.1 uncultured Ruminococcus sp.
GAAGAGTCTTATTCTCGGTGCAGCGGCTCAGATTGGTATTTTTGTGACCTTTACCGGTGCAATATTCCTCGGTTTTTCCGAGGCTGAAGCAGGTGCTATCGGTATCATCGGCGGCGCTGACGGTCCTACTGCTATTTATGTTACTACTAAGCTTGCTCCGCATCTTTTAGGCTCAATAGCGATTGCGGCTTATTCGTATATGGCACTTGTTCCGATTATCCAGCCTCCGATAATGAAGGCACTCACAACAAAGAAAGAGCGTGCCGTTGTAATGGAGCAGCTCCGTCCGGTTTCAAAGCTCGAAAAGATTATGTTCCCCGTAATTGTTGTAATTCTTATTGCAATCTTCCTGCCTGACGCTGCTCCGCTGGTTGGAATGTTGATGCTTGGTAACCTGTTTAAGGAATCCGGAGTTGTTGACAGAATAGCAAAGGCGGCTCAAAACGAGCTTATGAATATTATTACTATTTTCCTGGGTACAACTGTCGGAGCTACGGCATCCGGACAGAACTTCCTTACATGGGATACCATCAAAATCATTGTTCTCGGATTGATTGCGTTCTGTATGGGAACAGCCTTCGGACTGCTTTTCGGTAAGATTATGTACAAACTTACGGGCGGAAAGGTAAATCCGCTGATAGGCTCGGCAGGCGTATCTGCTGTTCCTATGGCTGCTCGTGTATCTCAAAGAGTCGGTCAGGCGGAAAATCCCGGAAACTTCCTTCTTATGCATGCCATGGGACCGAATGTTGCAGGCGTAATCGGTTCTGCGGTTGCTGCAGGTGTGCTGCTTAATGTTGTAAAACCTTTTTAGTATCTTCAGAGACTGTCCTACGGTAAAGGACAGTCTCTGCTTTTTCCTTATATAGTAAACTGCACGAAAATGCTCGAACAATGAAGCTTTATTTATATGAATCTATCTGCCCGAATTGCGTGTTGAGGCACTCGACTTTTTTACATATAATTCTATGTAAGAATTATTCTAAACCGTATATGATATATAATATTCTATGATTGGTGATAAATTGTATTTATTTTATATGTAAAAGGGGTAGAAAAATGCCGAATAACATAAATATTCAAAAAATAATATCGATACTGTTGCATAGGCTCAAGTTTATCTTGCTTGCAGCCGTATTAGGTGCAGCGTTATTCTATTCATATTCAAAGTTTATAATAACTCCTATGTACAACACTTCAGCTATGGTGTTTATTCAAAACTTTAACGAGAGCCGTGAGGGTATAAACGAAAAGAACCAAAAAATTTACAGCTCTGATATAAACGGTTCCTGTGTGCTTGCGGATATATGTGTTACTTTGTTTAAGAATTCCGATGATATAACTTCACTTTATGACGGTTGTTATGTTGATATGACTCTTGAACCCGAAACATTTTTTCTTAAAATTTCGGTTAGCGGCTCCGATCCTCAGAAATGTGCAAATGTTGCAAATCAGATCGGCGAAGCCACAAAAAAAGTATTTAAAGAAAACTTTATGTACGGTAAGGTTGGATTCATTAGGCAGGCAAAGGTTCCCGCTTCTCCCTATGAACCGAACAATAATAAATACGGTTTAATAGGATTCGTTGTCGGTCTCGTAGCTTCCTGCCTGATTTGTATCTTGCTTGAACTTATTGATACCACAATTAAGTCGGATGATGATATTCGAGAGATATACGGCGTTCCGGTTTTTGCACAAATTCCGGATTTTGATAGTCAAGGTAGGTGACGAATATGGCAAAAAGAGATAAGAAAAAAGACAAAATATTTGCTCGTCCCTCTGATTATTCACCGGGTACAGTGTCCGAAAAGAGCAAGTTTGCTATTGTTGAGTCATATAAATCTGCCCGTACAAACATTATGTTTACGCTTTCGGCTTCCGAGAAAAAAATCTTTGCGGTTACAAGCTATTCAAAGGGAGAGGGCAAGAGTACCGTTTCTGCAAACCTTGCAATTTCTTTCTCAAAGACCGAAAAAAAGGTTTTGCTGATAGACTGCGACCTTAGACGACCTAATGTTCATAATATATTCAAGGTTGATAATTCAAAGGGACTTTCAAATGTAATAGGCAAAATGTTGGAGTTTGAGGATGCAATACATCGAGAGGTTTTGCATAATCTTGATATTCTAACATCGGGAACTATCCCGCCGAATCCTTCCGAGCTTATGTGTTCGGAGGCATTTCATAATCTGATAGCAAAGCTTTCTGAGGAATATGATTACATTATTTTTGACACTCCCCCTATAGGAGTTGTTGCTGACGCGCTTCTGCTGAAGGATCTCATCGCCGGATTTGTTGCTGTTGTTCGTGAGCGCACAACTACCCATCGTGATTTAAAACGACTTCTCGACAGTGTTAAGCTTGCCGATTCTAAGCTTCTCGGAGTAATCGAAGTTGGCTGCACTGTAAAGAAAAAGGCCGGAAAAAAGAGTTATTATTACTATCAATACTATTAATAATGTGCAATATTCGACAGACTTACTAACATTAAACAAAAACAATGTTGTAAGTCTGTTGTTTTTTGGCTATCATAAAAATGCAAGTTTTTTAAAAAGACTTGCATTTTTTTTATCTATGTATTAAAATGTATAAGAAATTAAAATATATTTTGCAACAAGGGTATAAGGAGATAGCAAAATGAACTATTTTGACTGTAGTAAAACTGAGCTTGAAAATGAATACAAAAGCCTTTCGTTACAGCTGGAGGAAGTTAAAGGGAAAGGTTTAAATTTGAATATGGCAAGAGGTAAGCCGGGAAAAGCTCAGCTTGATCTTTCACTTGATATGCTTGACATTATCAGCAGCAAGTCTGATTTTGTCGGAGTTGACGGTATGGATTGCAGAAACTATGGCTTGCTCGAGGGAATTGCTGAATGTCGTGAGCTATTCGGTGAACTTTTGGGAGTGGACGCTGATAAGGTTCTTGTCGGCGGTTGTTCAAGCCTTAATATGATGTTTGATACAATTTCCTGCCTGATGACAGCTTCTGCGACAGAGGGCTGTAAGCCTTGGTACGAAGTGACAGACAGAAAGTTTTTGTGTCCTGTTCCCGGATATGACCGTCATTTTGGTATCACTGAATACTTTGGCTTTGAAATGATACCTGTTCCGATGAATGAAGACGGTCCTGATATGGATATGATTGAAAATCTCGTAGGCTCAGATGATTCAATAAAGGGCGTTTGGTGCGTTCCGAAATATTCTAATCCACAGGGCATTACCTACAGCGATGAAACTGTAAGACGCTTTGCTGCATTAAAGCCTGCTGCAAAGGATTTTAAAATCATCTGGGATAACGCTTACTGTATTCACGATATAAACGATACTCCCGACGAGCTGCTCAACATATATGACGAGTGCAAAAAGTTCGGCAACGAGGATCTGCCGATTCTCTTCTGCTCAACATCAAAAATAACCTTTCCGGGCGCAGGAGTTGCTGCAATGGCAGCCTCGGAAAACAATATGAAGTTATTTAAAGAGAGATATAACTATCAGGTAATAAGCTATGATAAGCTCAATATGCTTAGACATGCTCGTTTCTTTAAGAATATTGAAGGTGTAAAGGAGCATATGGAAAAGCACAAGGCAATTCTCAAACCCAAGTTTGAAATTGTACTCGGCGCTCTTGAGTCGGAGCTTGCACCCTGCGGAATCGGAAAATGGACAAATCCTAACGGCGGCTATTTTATAAGCGTTGATGTTCTTGACGGCACTGCAAAACGAGTGGTTTCGCATTGTAAGGAAGCCGGAGTTATTCTTACAGGCGCAGGAGCAACTTTCCCGTATGGTAAGGATCCAGACGATAAAAACATCAGAATTGCTCCGACATTTCCACCGAATGAAGAGCTTGTAACTGCTATGCAGGTGTTCTGTATCTGCACAAAGCTTGCTGCCTGCGAAAAAATACTCGGAAAAGCTTGATCAGTGTTTGACACTACAACTTATATTATTGATATATGCGATTAATTTGTTAAGACAGCATTTTTTGACTCATACTCATGTGAAAAATAATATGTCCGAAAATTTTGTATAGTTTTCAATCAGAATTTAGTATAAAATTTCGGAAAATGTTATCAGAATTGTCAAATTAAAATATTTTTTTATCAAATATTTCTGTATCCATTGACTTTTTTTGAAAAAAATCTTATAATAGCTCTGTTATGTATGCGATATGCTAAAGTAGCAGAGCTGTTTTTGCGTAACGCTTCTACTATTATTACACGGAGGTTTCATAGGCATGAAAAGAGTTCCAAAGCCGGTGTTCTTCATCGTAGCTTTGCTGATACTTGCTTTTTCATTTACTGCTGTTTTCGGTGTCTCCTATTACACCGGTGACAATAAGAATACAGTAGTAAAGGGTATCGGCGATATTAGATGGGGAATTGACATCAGAGGCGGTGTTGAAGCAACATTTAAGCCTGCCGGCAATTATGATGCAACAGATGAGCAGTTGGAATCGGCGAAGTCAATTATTGAGACTCGTATGATTTCACAAGGTATTACAGACTACGAGCTGTACGCTGACAAGGGAAGCGACAGAATTATTGTTCGTTTTCCGTGGAAGAATGACGAAAAAGAGTTTAATGCAGTTGAGGCTATCAATGAGATTTCTTCAACAGCACAGCTTACCTTCCGTCCCGGAAAGGAATATGCGGATACCGAGGTTGGCTCCGACGGAAATTTAGTATATAAGACTCCAACCGGCGCTACAGCAGAAGTTCTTATGGACGGCTCCTCGGTTGCAAGTGCAAAAGCCGGTCTTGTTCAGGACAATTCGGGTAATTCAAATTATGTTGTAGACCTCACCCTGAATGAAAAGGGTAAGCAGACCTTTGCTGATATCACTTCTGAATATCTTAATCAGACAGTGTCTATTTGGATGGATGACTTAATGCTTTCTGCTCCGACGGTTCAAGCCGTTATTTCTGACGGAAAGGCTCAGATTTCAGGCAGCTTTACCGCTGATGAAGCAAACAGTCTTGCCCAAAAGATCAATGCCGGTGCGATACCGTTCCAGCTTGAAACCTCTAACTATAGTCAGATAAGTCCCTCGCTCGGTGAAAATTCACTTAACGCAATGGCTTATGCAGGAGTTATCGCAATGATAATTATTTCTATCATTATGATTTTCTTCTACCGTTTGCCCGGACTGATTGCCGTTATTTCTCTTATCGGTCAGATGGCTCTTTCAATCGCTGCTGTTTCCGGATATTTTGTAACAATTCCTTCGTTCACAATGACCCTTCCCGGTATTGCCGGTCTTATCCTTTCGATAGGTATCGGTGTTGACTGTAATGTTATTACAGCTGAGCGTATCAAGGAAGAGCTTAAGATGGGCAGAACCCTTGACGGTGCGCTTGATAAGGGTACAAAAAATTCACTTTCCGCTATTATTGACGGTAATATGACCGTGGTAATTGTTTCAATTATTCTTATGCTTGTATTCGGTCCAGCAAACATACTCTCCGTAATCTTCGGTGAGTCAACAACCGGTACAATCTACGCTTTCGGCTTTACACTCCTTGTCGGTGTAATTTCAAACTTCGTTATGGGTGTGTTCTTCTCAAGAGTTATGCTCAGAAGCGTAGCAGGCTTCAAATTCCTGCGCAAAAAATGGTTATTTGGAGGTGCTAAGAATGAAAAATAATGTTCAGCCTAAAGCAGATTCACAGATGACCGTTTCTGAAATCAGTGAAAAGTATAACAACGGCAAAAAAATCATTGATTTTGTCGGCAAGAAGAAAATATTTTTTACAATTTCACTTGCAATCGTTGCAATAGGTATTATCTGCAACTTCATTTTCGGAACTACGCTTGATATCCAGTTTTCAGGCGGTGCAACTCTGAGATTCAGTTACTCCGGAGAAATAAATAAGGATGAGCTTGACAGCTTTATTCAATCTAAAACAACCGACAGAATCGCAACATCGTTTTCTACCGACATTATGGGTAATTCCGGTAACAATGTAACAGTTCAGTTCTCCGGTAACGATGCTATTGAGACAAAGATACAGCAAAACCTTGAATCAGATCTTCAGAAGCAGTATCCTGAAAATAAGTTTGTTTGTCTTGAATCAAACTCAGTTGACGCTTCAATGGGATTCAGCTTTTTGCTCAAGTGCTTGTGCGCTGTAGCAGTTGCCAGCATATTGATGGTTCTATATGTAACATTAAGATTTAAGAAAATCGGCGGACTGTCCGCAGGTATGATGGCGTTGGTAGCTCTTTTCCATGATGTGGCTTTGATTTACTTCCTGTATGTAATTTTCCAGATGCCCATCGACTCCAACTTTATCGCTGTTGTACTGATGATTCTCGGATACTCGCTCAACGATACAATCGTTATTTACGACCGTGTTCGTGAGGAAAGAAGAATACTCGGCAGAAAAACAGATGCTGCTACTGTATTCAACCTTAGCTGTACAAAGACATTAAAGAGAACTATTATGACTTCAGTTACTACTTTCTCTGCAATTTTGATAGTTTATATTGTTGCATACTTCTTCAATATTCCGTCCGTACAGTCCTTTGCACTTCCTATGATGATCGGTCTTGTTTCAGGCTGCTATTCCTCAGTTTGTATTGCAGGTCCTCTTTGGGTAATGTGGCAAAACCATAAGAAAGCCAAAAAGGCTTAATAAGAAAATTAATTATATTAATAAGGGGTTGCGTTCAGAATAATTGTGTTCTGAGCAATCCCTTGTTTTTATCGGTGCTAAGATGAAAAAAGTTTTATCAATTCTGTTATCCTGTTTATTTTTTCTGTTTGCGTCAACCTCTTGTGCAACAAAACAAAAGAATATCTCCTCTGATAAACTGAGCATAGTAACAACAATTTTTCCTTACTATGATTTTGTAAAGAACATTGTGGGGGATAAAGCTGAGGTTACCCTGCTTCTTTCTCCCGGAACAGAGCCTCACAGCTATGAACCTTCTCCCTCAGATATAATCAATATAGAAAACTGTGATTTGTTTATATATAACGGCGGAGAAAGCGATGAGTGGGTAAATGATGTTCTTCATTCAATTAATGGTGATGTTAATTCATTGAAGATGACTGATTGTGTTGATTTGCTTGAGGAACAGTCAACATCACATTCACATAATCACAACGACGAAATAAATCATAAAAATGAACATATCAACGATGAGGACAATGACATAGAATATGACGAGCACATATGGACATCTGTAAGAAATGCAATTACAATTTGTAAAACGCTTGCTCAAAAGATAACTGCTCTTGACAGCAGCAATGAATCTTTCTATACAAAGAATCTGAATTTGTATCTTGACAGTCTTTTAAAGCTTGATGAAGAATTCAGCGAGATTGTTGAAAACGGAAAAAGAAATATCATAGTATTCGGAGACAGATTTCCTTTTCTTTACTTTACTAATGATTATTCGATTGAATTTGAATGTGCCTTTCCCGGCTGTAACAGTGAAACGGAGCCTTCAATTTCAACAGTGACTCATATGATAGATTTTGTAAGGGAAAATGATATTCCCACAGTGTTTTACCTTGAGTTCTCAAACGGTAAAATTGCACAGCTGATTTGTGAGGATACCGGAGCTCGTGCTCTTCGTTTTTCCTCCTGTCACAATATTACAAAAAATGAATTTGAAAGCGGAGAAAGCTACATTTCTCTAATGCAACAAAATGCCAAAGCACTAAAGGAGGCGCTGTCATAATGTCATTAATTGATATCAAAAATGCCTCAATGGGATACGAGGGAAAAACAGTTCTGTCAGATTTATCGTTAAAGATAGACGAGGGAGAGTATGTTTGCATTGTAGGTGAGAACGGCTCGGGAAAAACTACCCTTATGAAGTGCCTGCTCGGACTTCTTCCTCTTAGGAGTGGAAGTATTAATTACGGTGACGGACTATGTAAAAATGAAATCGGATATCTACCGCAGAAAACCGTTCTGCAAAAAGATTTTCCTGCTTCTGTATATGAGGTGGTGCTCTCAGGCTGTCTCAATAAAAAGCGTACTTTTTTTTACTCAAGGGAACAAAAGGCAACAGCACTAAGCAATATGGAGCTTACCGGTATAGTCGATCTCCGAAAAAAATGCTTCAGGGAGCTGTCAGGCGGTCAGCAGCAAAGGGTGTTGCTTTCAAGAGCGCTTTGTGCAACTCATAAGCTGTTAATTCTTGACGAGCCTGTAACTGGGCTTGATCCGAAGGCTGCCGCCGATATGTACTCGCTTATCCGTATGATTAATAATCAGGGAATTACCGTAATAATGGTATCCCACGATGTCACGGTGGCAGTGAACAATGCTTCAAAAATACTCCATCTCTCTAAAAACAGTTATTTTT
>CALYYZ010000068.1 GCA_945607165.1 uncultured Ruminococcus sp.
GAATATATAGCTGAATAAAAACGAAATAAGCATTGACTGAAACAAAACTCCCGAACTCTCATGTGAATTTCAAAACTCCAAATCAAAATTACCTAAAAACAGAAAACACCGTCAATGCTTATTTCGCAGTTTTTTCTCTGTTTCAGTGACTATATTTTACAATAATACCGTCAAAATATTCCATTGCATTTGCAACGCAATAAAATATTGTACATAAAAAACAGAAGATGATTTTTGTATACTTTTTACAGAACGAAATAATAATAACAATCAAATATACAAATCAGCAAAAGTAATATGGCAGCACCACACAAGGTAATTGTATGATGCTGCCACAGAAATCACTGAACAGACCTTGAAGAAGGCTGTTCGATAGTTAACGGATACCGACTTAAGCCAAAATCTCGTCAGCGAGAATATTGAGTTGCTCAACGGTAGAATCCTTGACGCTTGAACGGATAGAAACAGCTGTATCTGTAAGCTCAATATTCTTCATTGATTCAAAATAGCCTTTCATTATCTTTCCGGCCATAGGAGCCCATGAACCGTTTTCAATAAGAGCTACCTTTCTGTTTTTGTAAGCCTTAATTTGAAGATGATGCAAAAAGTCGTTTACAATCGGGAAAATTCCGCCGTCATAGGTGGGGGCGGCAACAACCATCCTGCTGTAACGGAATGCGTCTTCGATATCCTCTGCAAGATCCGTTCTTGACAGATCTGCGATTGAAATTTTCTTGTCTGTCTTTTGCTTTAGTATATCATAAAGCATTAATGCAGCTTTCTCTGTATTGCCGTGGATAGACGCATATGCAATAAACACTCCGTCGGTTTCAGCCTCATATTTGCTCCATGTATCATAAAGATTTAAGTAGTAGCTCAGATTTTCGGATAATATGGGACCGTGAAGAGGACAGATTGTCTTAATATCAAGAGCTGAAGCCTTTTTGAGCAGATTTTGAACCTGAACTCCGTATTTGCCTACAATGTTAAAATAATATCTTCTTGCCTCGCAAGCCCAATCCTCGTCTGTGTCAAGTGCTCCGAACTTTCCGAAGCCGTCGGCAGAGAACAGCACCTTTTCAGTGCTCTCGTATGAAACCATTACCTCGGGCCAATGAACCATTGGAGCCATTACAAAGGTGAGGGTATGAGCGCCGAGCGAAAGAGTGTCTCCCTCATTTACAGTTACGGTTTTTTCAGTTAAATCAATGTCAAAAAACTGAGGAAGCATATTAAAGGTTTTTGCATTTCCTACAAGCTTCATATCGGGATATTTTTCGGAAAGTGAGAGAATATTTGAAGCGTGGTCGGGTTCAAGATGGCTTATTACCAGATAGTCGGGTTTTCTTCCTTCAAGTGCTTTTTCAAGATTTGTATACCACTCGTCGGTTTTTCTTTTATCTACCGTATCCATAACCGCAATTTTCTCGTCAAGAATTATGTATGAGTTATAGGAAATTCCGTTCGGTACAATATATTGACTCTCAAAAGATCAATATCTTTATCATCTACACCTATATACTTTATACTGTCTGAAATTTTTACTTCCATTTTTATCTCTCCTTTTGTCTTGCTAAAGACAATTATACATTTTTTTGCTCAAAAAATCAATAATATTTACTATTTTCGTTACAGTGGTTTTAATTTTTTTACTGCTGCTGTTCTTAGTTATTGTTCGGGGACAACCGCAAAAAATTCAAGCTCAGAGTCGCTGTCATTTATCAGGCTGTGAGAATGTCCCTTTGGGCAGTAGTGACACATTCCCTGACTTACGGACTCATATTCGCCGTCAAACAATACCTTTCCGCTTCCGTTAAGAATGTAAATAATCTCACTGTTTGTTTCGTGTGTGTGGATTCCGATTGTTGCTCCGCTTTCAAGAACTCCGTGCAATATTCTGTTAACGCCGTCAAAGTGCATTTTAGCCTTCAGGCTTTTCTGACCGCCTTTGAAATTATCAAATATTTGAGCCGTTTCATTTTTTAAGTCATATACCATAGTAGTCTCCATAGCCTTTCCGCCTGCAAACAGTTATTAAACAGGCATAAAATAAGTAAATAAATATTGTTTTGTTTATTTTCGGAAACTCTACAACAATTTATAGTAAGGACAAATATCCTCGTAGTTTCCGTTTTTCATCAAAAAGCCCTGAGGAATTGTGCCGAGCTGAATAAATCCAAGGCTTTCGTAAAGACGGCGGGCAGAAACATTAGTCCTTACTACTGCATTGAATTGCAGGATTTTGAAACCGCAGTTTTTTGCCCGGGCTATACAGTCGGCAACAAGCAGCCTTCCTATGCCCTGTCCCCTCGATTCGGAGGAAACGGCGTAGCTTGCATTTGAAATATGACCGCAGCGACCGACATTGTTGGGATGGAGTATGTAAAGTCCTAAAATTTTTTGTGTTTCTTTATCCTGAGCCACTGAGCAATAGGACTGAGATGCGAAAAAATCCTCTGCCTGTGAAGCGGTAAGCGGCTCGTCCTGTGGAAAAGCAACTCCTTCAAGAACAACCTCATTCCAAATCTGTCTCATTTGAGGCAGGTCTGAGTGCATATATTTTCTGATTTGAACATTCAATTAAAACACCTCTTTGGTTTTTGAGGAAGCACTGAACAAGCTTGACGAAAGCTGTTTTCACAAACGATTTATACAGTGTTTCCCTAAGTATTCTACCACCGAGGGAAAAATATTGCAAGAAAAATACAGAGCCGCTGATTATCCGAAAGGTAAATATACCGCTTAATTTTCACCGGTATTTGCATTAACGGTGGTATTGAATATTAGCATTGCGAGTGTATAATATAATAATATAGGTACAACAATAACGAATGCTGTAATTGAAGCCTATCAGTTCATTGTAAAGGAAGATAGTATGAGTACAAAAAGAAAATACAGCTTAGGAGAAGAAATTTTCAATTCGGTTTCTCACGGTGTAGGTGCAGGTCTTTCGATTGCCGGAACTGTAATTCTTATTATCTGCTCGGTTATCTATACAAATGCTTGGGGTGTTGTAAGCTCCTGCATATACGGTGCTTCACTGATTATTCTGTATACAATGTCGACTCTTTATCATTCTCTGACAGGTAAGGGGTCTAAATCATTCTTCAGAATAATGGATCACAACACAATATTTCTGCTTATTGCGGGCACATATACACCGATTACGCTTTACTTTTTAAACGGTGCTACCGGATGGATACTTTTCGGCGTTGTTTGGGGTGCAGCAGTACTTGGAATTGTACTAAACTCTATCAATCTTGAAAAAGCAAGGATTCCGTCGATTTTCTGTTATGTGGCTATGGGTTGGGTTATCATTTTTGCTATATCCCCGCTTATGCAGGCGGTGCCCACCGTAACGCTTGTATTTTTGCTGATTGGCGGAGCTTTTTACACTCTGGGAATCATATTCTATGCCATAAAAAAGGTCAAGTATTTTCATTCGGTGTGGCACCTGTTTACCGTTGCAGGAAGCGTATTCCATTATTTCGCAATTCTGCTCGGATTTATTCTGTGCAATACCGCACAGTAATGATGTATTAATTAACAAATTAAACAGATATTAGTATTACAGGCTGTTCAATCGTGAACAGCCTGTTTTATCTGTTATGATATTGGCTAAACCTCAAACCCGAGCATTAATCATAAATAGTTTGATGAATTCCTATAGTAAAATCCGCCGATTAAATCAACATTTTTGTAAATAGGCTGCAACATTTTCACACCGTTTTGGAATACGGGGATTACATAAGAATCGTCGCTTACCTTTACACTGTCTTTTCCGTTGAACCTCATTACTTCTCCGTATGATGAGCTTGAGCCATTATTATCACGAATATATGTGATATTCTGTGAACCTAATGACCAATAATTGCTTACATCGTCAGAGATTTTTGTTGTTTCACCGTTTTTATACATTTTCAATGTAAAGCCGCTGTCGGAGACATCTGTTGCATAGGTAATAGCTCCGTCAACAAAAGCAGCGCAAGAAACCACAACATCGTCGTCAACCTTTTTGTTATCGTAATACAGTGTTGACGAGTCGCTTGTTCCGTCTGCATAGTAGTAAATAACACCGTTTACAAAGCCAAAGCCAATAGCGTCGTCAATTATCTTTTCAGCCTTACCGATTTTGTTTGAATTTAGCGGAGCTTTTACCAAGGCTTTGTCGTTGTCTATATAGTAAAGCTCGGTAGTATCGGGATTCAAATAAGGTGCTGAAGAGTTTAAATATTCTGTTATGTCATAATTAAGACTGTCGGCATTATACTCTGAGCCTTTGTAACTAACGCAATATTCTTCGTCTGTACTAACATATTGTTTAAGTGCGCTTTCAGGTGAATACAGGTTGCTTTCAAGATCAAGCTCTGACATTTTAACCTTTTTTGAAATATCAACGGTTTGCTTTTTATAAATCACGGCAGATGCCTTATCTAAGGGAGCTATATTAGTAGCTCCGGCTACATTTTCAGCAACAAGGGTTGTTTTGCTGCCGTCATAGTAATAGAGCGAATAGGAGCCGTCGCTGTTTACTATGTTAGAATTAAGAATGTCTCTGATATCATCTCTTGCCTCTTTTAGTTTGTATTCATCACGGGCTTCAAGATAGTCGTCGTAGTCATCGTAATCTTTGTATTTCGGCTCTTCCATTGAAAAGTCCTCGTCCTCCATATCGTCTTCAACTACATCTGAATATTTTGTTGAAGAGGATTGTAACACTGTATAGTAGAAATCGTTTGAACATCTGCTGACAATATTTGCAGAAGCCGAGCTTGAGTTTGAGTTTGAGGAAGCTTTGGGATTACAAACATCATTTATTATCTTTTGAGCAGCTCCTGTTTTTCCAAGCTTATATATTGCGGAATCACACTGATAATACACGGTTGAAATGTCGTTGCTGACTGTGAGAATATTTGCGTCAGAGGCGATTTTTTCCTTTTCTCTTCCACTTTCTACACGGTAAATCAAAATATCATACCTCTGATATATTATATCAGACAAAATATCAACGCAATAATATACGGATACATCACTGTCAATTTTATTTTTATCGGCAATGGTTGAAAGATAAAGGTCATTGTCAGAAAAATACACGACCTTTGAACCGTCGCTATTCGGATGATAGCTTGAAACATCAGAGCCGATTTTTTCCTTTTGAACGCCGTTGGAGCCGTTGCTTAACAACGCACGATAAAGCTCAGATTCGTCGTTTCTGTAGAATAAGTATTTGCAGTCCTTTGTTAGATAAACGGACTCTCCGGAAGAATAAAGCTCGTCATTAATGCCGGAGCTTAGCTCGGAGCCCTGATTAATAAACTTTATCTCTTTTCTGTCCGAAGCATAAATTGTGCCGCCGAAAGGCTTTGCCGAACCGCCTAACATTGACGGAACAACAAAAATTCCGATAACTATACAAGCAACAAGAACTAAGGCTACAGCACCAAACACAAATACTTTTTTAGGCTTAGCTTTTTTCTTTTCTTTTGCTGCCTGAACAACAGTTTCAGGCACAGGATCTGACTTGTTCAGATCGTTTTCCTTAGCAACTGAGGCTGTTTGCTTAGCTCCGCAGGCAGCGCAAAATTTATCTCCATCATTCAAGGGTTTACCACATTTTTCACAGAACATTTATTCAACTCTCCTTTTTCTGAAAATCAAACTGTAAATTATTATCATTATCAGCCCTACGGCAAATGCAACTGAACCGAACAGTGCGGAAAAGCTAACGAACGGAGCAATAAACATTTCAATAAAGCTCAGGAATCCGATAGCCAGCACTATAAGCATAGCAAGTGAAGAAATGAGCAGAAGCACACCGACAATCGTAATGGGTATTCCAAGGTAGATAATCAAATTCTTAATCTTCCACTTGTTGAGGAAAAGAATAAGAACGGCGAATATTAAGGATAAGGCTATCATGGCAATCATAACCGGCATTGAAACAAGTAATGATAATATATCAAGCGGCAGGCTTGATTCTTTTCCGTCGGAGGTAAGAAAGCTCAGAGAGCCGTATTCAAGCTCATTTCTTATGTAATCGTAATCCTTTTGGGTGAATCTGTAGCCCACGGAGTCGTATATATCATCCTCTATGCTCTTAATAAAATCAATGATTTCCTCTTCGTCAAGATAACTGAAATTATCGGACCTTCTGCCGTTAATCAAATATCCCAGAATATTCTGCGAAACATATAATGCAAATTCCTTTACTTCCTCTTTATCAAGCAGCTGTGCAATTTTGCTAACGCTGATATTATAGTGTTCGGTAACCGTATCATCAATCATATCATAAATAAAGTCGGAAATGGGCCTTTGCTCGTTATCTTGCTTAATCTTGATATCGGAAACGGTAAGATTTTCAAAAGTCTCATTGAGACTTTTCTCTGAAAAAGACAGCCGTATAATTCCGACAAATACAGAATAAAGGGTTGTTGCAAAAAACAAAAATGCCAAGAAGATCGACAAGACCTTTGCGGCGGTTCCCACAGAGCCTTTACCCTTGACAGCCGAGTCGCCTGAGTTTTCGTTGTAGCTTTGAAAATTATCATTGTATGACGAATCAAACGATCCTTCCCTATTCTCATTACCTGTATTATTGTATGGGTTATTAGAGTTGCTTTCTGAACCGACAAAGGCTGTCTGAGTCTTATCCATAGGATCTTGTGCAGAAATTTCGTCTTTATAAACCTCGCCGGTTTTTTCCAAAGTCGCAAAACCCTCTGTATCACCTTTCGGCGAACCGCAATCAGGACAAAACATCATATCGTCGCTGAGTTTTGCTCCGCAATTTTTACAATACATCTTTACTTCCCCCTCTTTATTCATCTAACTAAAACTTATATCCGCAGCCTGTGCAAAAAGAAGATTCTGTTGATAGAACTCTTGAACAGCGAGGACACTGCTTTACAGATGCGTTTTGCTGTGAAAAACTGTTGCAATCATCAGTCAGCTTTGCACCGCAGGCTGTACAGAACGCCGTATTATTTGGCAGCTCCTTGTGACAAACCGGACACATTTTATTATCCTGCTTGGACTGTACAGAAGACATTTCTTCTTTTTTCAAAGGTTCAGCTCCCTCTGAGACGGCCGGATTTTCTCTTGAAAGATTAGCCCCGCAGCCGGTGCAGAAGGTCGCAAACGAGAATACCTCTTTTCCGCACCTAAAGCACTTTTTTGTTTCGGATGCACTTACCTCGTAGTCTGCTGTCTCAGGAGATATTTCAGGCTCCGATGAAACAACCGGTGGTTCATTGAATGTATTAACTGTTTCATCACCCTCATAGGGTTCTGCCGGTTGAGAAAGCTTAGCTCCGCAGCCGGTGCAGAAGACCGCAGACAAGCTTAGCTCTTTTCCGCACTTAAAGCACTTTTTTGTTTCAGGAATACTCACCTCGTTGTCTGCTGTCTCAGTAGATTTTTCAGGTTCAGATGAAACAACCGGAGGTTCATTAAATGTATTAACTGTTTCATCACCCTCATAGGGTTCTGCCGGTTGAGAAAGCTTAGCTCCGCAGCCGGTGCAGAAGACCGCAGACAAGCTTAGCTCTTTTCCGCACTTAAAGCACTTTTTTGTTTCAGGCTTTATTTCCTCGTTATCTGCTGTCTCAGGAGATTTTTCAGGCTCAGATGAAACAACCGGAGGTTCATTGAATGTATTAACTGTCTCATCACTCTCATAGGGTTCTGCCGGTTGAGAAAGCTTAGCTCCGCAGGCGGTGCAGAAGGCTGCTCCCTCTGAAACTGTCTTGCCGCATTTTGGGCAGATATTTCCCTTGGGTTCCTCGTGGATTTTGGCATCATTATCTGCTTTACATCCACATACTGTACAAAAAGCCTGATCCTTTCCCAGCTTTGTCCCGCATTTTGTGCAAAAGCTTCCGCCTGCATCAGTGTCTGAAATAAGCTTTGTGCCGCAATAATTGCAAAAAACAGTACCGGCAGGAAGGGCGGATTTACATTTTGGACAAAGCAACATTCCTTTTATTCTTCTTATTTCAGCCTTGTATTCATCTTTTTTCAATTCAGCTGACTTAATCCTGTCAAACATACCGGCATATTCCGGCTCTGGATTATCGGAATGTTTATCAAAGTAAATCTTGCCAACGCTGACAAGCTCATTGGAAATTATCCTGTCCTGTTCCGAAATCAAGTTCTGAAGTCTGCTTACATCAGCATAATCCCTTGCCCTTTTCGCAGCATTCTGACTTGACTGTGATATATTCTTACCCAAATCATCAATAAACGCCATAAACATTCTCCTTATATCATTCAAATTCGATAA
>CALYYZ010000069.1 GCA_945607165.1 uncultured Ruminococcus sp.
TCTGATTTAAGATTTATCCGGCTCATACAGGCGTTGAAAAAACTTTCAGAGGGCTTAGAGCTGCCGATTTTTTCAGATACAAATACATCTGAAAAGTAGGGCAGCATACCACTTAGCTTAAGCCGGTTTAGCTGTTGCAGATACGGACCGTTGCTGGCAACACAAAGAGTATATTTGCCGTCAAGATATTCAAGCAGCTCTAATGCTCCGTCCTCGGGAATTGCACTATCAAATAAATACTCCCGAAAGAATTTCTCAAAAGCCACCCCGTCAAACGATATACCCAAGGCTTCAAATATCAAATTCCAGCGAATCTTTTGCAATTCGTCAAAATTCAGCTTCCCTTTTTCGATTGACTGCCATAAGCCGTTATTGATTTGACAGAAAACGGAGAACATTTTTTCTTCATATGTACCGATTTCAAATTTCTCAAATCCGGTTTTCATACATTGCTTGACATATTCATCAAAGCTTAACAGTGTATTATCAATATCAAACAAAATAACTTTTATCATATACTATCCCTCACAAATGCCGACTTTTTTGCAAAGAAATCACGAATATAGGCATTATACTCGAACTGCTTATCAATTCAATAATCCGATAATATGCAGGCGAGCTGTGAAAACCGCCTTCAGCGTGATTTATTCAGCGGCGCATTGAGCTTCAAACTCGCTTCTTAACATCGAAAAGAATAATCTTCCGACATATTCGCCGTTCATAAAAAAGTAGTCCCTTAGTGTTCCCTCGTATGTGAAACCACACTTTTCTATGACCCGCTTTGACGCATCGTTTATGGTCTTTGTGCAGATCTGAACTTTGTGCAGATTGATTTTATTAAACCCGTAACTTACAACCGCCTTGGTTGCTTCGGTCGCATAACCCCTGCATTGAAATTCTGAGCCGATACAGTATTCAATTTCAGCAAAATGATTCTTGCTGTCTACAAGAAAAAACGCAATCTGACCTATACATTCACCCGAAAGCCTTTCAATTACTGCCCAGCGATAGCAGTCGCTTTTTTCATAAGAGCCGATATATTTATCAAGCAGCTCCTTTACGGCTTCTTTCGTGGTATACACAGGCTCACTGTACATTGATTGTATTCTTTCGTCGGCAATCCAATTTCTGAGCATTGCAGCATTATCTGTGTACTCAAATCTGCGAAGTATCAATCTTTCTGTTTCTATAGTATTAGTACCAATATGTGTAAGCATATCTTTCTCCTCTAATCTCGGTTTTTATTTGTTAGGAAATTACAACAAACTGTATAATTTTTGTTTAAGTTATCGCAAATAATACAAACTGTAATGCGTCGACGCTCCTATCAAATAAAAAGATTTATGTTGCCCACTCAGTTGCGCCCTGCGTGCGCACGAGCGATGGCTAAAGAAAGCGCACGCTTTCTTGTAATATGAGATAATCCAAGCCTTCCGACAGTAAAATCCGTAAGTTGATTAATTGCCTGAAGTAAAGTTAATACCTGCCTTTGCAGATTGTCGGCACAAATCCTTTGTCTGTATTTTATATCGTTTTCCGTCTTTTTGAAAATTTGTTCCGCATTGTCTGAATTCAAAGGATACATTTTTGCGAATACACTGCTCCCTGATGCCGAGAACCCAAGAATAATCAAGCGGTCTTGCATTGCGGTCTGATTCGCCGCCAACAACAACAAGCTCAACATCATCAAGATATGGCTCTATATTGATTTTTTCAAGTAACGGCTGGGCAGTTATGCATTTATGCTTAATCGGCAGAGTGCTGAATATCCCGAGCTTATAATCAGCATTTTTCTGATTCTCAACGGTACAGCCTACAACCACATTTTCGTACCCGTCATTCCAGTCCTTGGGAATACATTTCATAAATCTGTCAATTCTTTTTGTAAGAAAAAGGAAAGTACAGTCCTGCCTTTCTTTTATCATTTTCCAACATTCGCTTCTCCACTCGTCAGCCTCTTCGATTAGAAAATCTGTAGAAAAACAGGTGTAAACAATTCCCGGCTTCATTTTATAGCTGCCGTTTTTCAATCTATCTGTTGGCTTTGAGAAATCCTTTGTCCTTGTAATGACACTTGTGTCAACGCCACGCTTTGCGTCTCCCTTATGAATATAGCAATTAAGGCAGCCGTCACTGCATTTTTTACAGCCTCTCCAGGGATTCCACATAGCCATATTCTTACACTCCTGTTTTTTCGTTTTTTTATTTCGCTACAACTAATTATATCAAATTCGGGCGAAAAATCAATAAATATGCAGAAACGATTTAATCAGTGTTTCCTTAATCAAAATATATTTGTAATATTTGTTTTATGATGTATAATGATAATATGGTGATAACTTCCGAAAACGGCAAAAGGAGATTTTGAGAATTATGTGTACAGCAGTAACATACAAAACAAAGGACTTTTATTTTGGCAGAACGCTTGACTATGAGTTTTCCTACGGTGACGAGATAGCCGTAACTCCCCGAAACTATCCGTTTGACTTTCGTCACTCGGGAATCTGCGACAGCCACTATGCAATCATAGGAATGGCTCACATAGAGGACGGTTATCCGCTGTA
Organism: uncultured Ruminococcus sp.; assembly: GCA_945607165.1. Classification (GTDB taxonomy): domain Bacteria; phylum Bacillota; class Clostridia; order Oscillospirales; family Acutalibacteraceae; genus Ruminococcoides. The sequence continues at coordinate 2,565 of CALYYZ010000069.1, forward strand.
TTATGATGCCGTTAACGAAAAGGGGCTTGGTATGGCAGGCTTGAATTTTGTGGGGAATGCCGTCTATTCTAAGGTGAAGCCCGGAAAGGAAAATGTTGCCCAATTTGAATTTATCCCGTGGATTCTCGGTCAGTGCGCCACGGTTGGAGAGGCAAGAGAAAGGCTTTCAGAAATCAATATAACAGATACTCGCTTCAATGAAGCTCTGCCCTGTGCTCAGCTGCACTGGATAATTGCCGATTCCTCCGAGGCGGTTACCGTTGAGGCCACTGAAAACGGTCTTAATGTTTATGATAACCCTGTGGGTGTTCTTACTAACAACCCGCCGTTTGAAGTGCAGATGTTTTTGCTTAATAATTATATGGGGCTTTCCCCTCGCCAACCGAAAAATTCATTTGCAGACGGACTAAAGCTTCAGGCTTACAGTCGGGGAATGGGTGCGATAGGCTTGCCCGGCGACCTGTCGTCGGCGTCACGGTTTGCAAAGGTGGCATTTACCAAAATGAATTCGGTGTCCGGCGATACCGAAAGCGAAAGCGTAAGTCAGTTCTTTCACATTCTCGGCTCTGTTGAGCAGCAAAGAGGCTGTTGCGAGGTGGCGGACGGAAAGTTTGAAATAACTCTGTATACCTCCTGCTGTAATGCGTCAAAAGGAATCTACTATTACACCACCTACGGAAACCGACAGATTTCGGCGGTTGATATGCATAAAACAGATCTTAATGACAGTGCGCTGAAGCTGTATCCGGTTATACTCGGCGAGCAGATAAATTATCAGAATTAAGGAAACACTGAATAAATCACATCATAAGATTGTTTGCACATCTTGCTTGCATATTTTCCGTCAGCCTGCCCAAAAAATCCTCGTAATGCTTAAACTATTGTTTTCAGTTTTGCACTTTCAATTTTTATTAGACCGGCTATGGTATAATTTGGTATAATTTGAGAAAAGCAGATTGACGAATCGTGACGAATGTATTAAAATAGTGTGTGTTCATAAACTCAACCGAAATTTCGGAGGTAATTATATGGGTGGTTTTTTTGCAGTAGCTTCAAAAGAGTCCTGTGTGCTTGATCTGTTTTACGGAACAGACTATCATTCGCATTTAGGCACAAGGAGAGGAGGAATGGCTGTGCACGGAGAGACAGGCTTTTCCCGTGCTATTCATAATATCCAGAATTCTCCTTTCCGCACAAAGTTTGAAAACGATGTTTCGGAGCTTGAGGGTAATCTCGGAATCGGATGCATTTCCGATTTTGAGCCGCAGCCGCTTTTGGTTCATTCTCATCTCGGCAGTTTTGCGATTACTACTGTCGGAAAAATCAACAATCCCGATGAGCTTGTCGCAGAGTGCTATAAAAACGGACACACTCATTTCCTTGAGATGAGTGGAGGAACGGTAAACCCTACCGAAATTACAGCGGCGCTGATAAATCAGAAGTCCTCCATTGTTGAGGGTCTTAAGTTTGCTCAGGAAAAAATCGACGGCTCAATGACAATTCTCCTGCTTACATCAAAGGGTGTCTATGCCGCCCGTGACAGGCTGGGCAGAACACCTGTTATTATAGGCAAAAAGGAAAACGCTTACTGCGCTTCGTTTGAAAGCTTTGCGTATCTGAATTTAGGCTATGAGGATTATAAAGAGCTTGGCCCGGCGGAGATCGTATTTATGACGCCTGACGGAGTTGAAACAGTCGCCGCACCCGGCAAGGAAATGAAAATATGCTCCTTCCTCTGGGTTTATTACGGCTATCCCACCTCAAGCTATGAGGGGGTAAATGTTGAGCAGATGCGCTATGAATGTGGTCGTCTGCTTGCCAAAAGGGACGACGCCTCGCCCGACTGCGTTGCCGGTGTGCCTGATTCGGGTATTGCCCACGCAATCGGCTACTCAAACGAAACCAAAATTCCGTTTTCCCGTCCGTTTATTAAGTATACACCGACATGGCCTCGCTCGTTTATGCCGACAAACCAGGATCAGCGCAACAAAATTGCTCATATGAAGCTTATTCCGGTAAAGAATCTTATTGAAAACAAGAGCCTGCTGCTGATTGACGATTCCATAGTAAGAGGAACTCAGCTTCGTGAAACAACTGAGTTTCTATATAACAGCGGCGCTAAAGAGGTTCACATTCGCCCTGCGTGTCCGCCGATAATGTTCGGCTGTAAATACCTGAATTTTTCCAGGTCAACCTCTGAGCTTGACCTCATCACACGCAGAATCATTGCGAAGCGTGAGGGAGAAAATGCCGAAAAGGTGCTTGCGGATTATTCTGATCCCACAAGCACAAATTACAAGGAAATGGTTGAAGAAATCCGCAAGGAGCTGAATTTTACCTCGCTGCGTTACCACCGCCTTGACGATATGATTGATTCAATAGGAATCTCGCCTTGCAAGCTTTGCACCTATTGCTGGAACGGCAAGGAATAATTTTTTATTTGATAGGAAGATACAACAAAATGTATAATTTATATTTAGGTTATTGTAAAAAAATACAAACTATAATGTATAGACGATGCTATCAAATAAAAAAATTATATTGCCCGCTCAGTTGCGCCCTGCATGCGCACGAGCGATGGCTAAAGAAAGCGCACGCTTTCTTAGAATTACATAACTGACAAAAGGCCTCGGCAGTGTCGGGGCTTTAATGTATTACAGGAGATTTTTTCGGAGAAAAATATGAAATACTTTAAAAAGGGACTTCACGACGGAATCCCGATTGCTCTGGGTTATGTTTCGGTCTCGTTCACATTCGGATTGCAGGCGGCAGGCTACGGTATGTATTGGTGGCAGGCGGTGCTTATATCGCTTACAAATCTCACCTCGGCAGGACAATTCGCAGGACTTGATATAATGGTAAGAGGAGCAGGCTTTTGGATTGAAATGGCCTGCGCTCAGCTCACAATTAACCTTAGATATTCGCTTATGTCGCTTTCGCTGTCACAAAAGGCAGACAAAAGCCTGAGGGGTGTTCACCGCTGGATTACGGGATTCGGCATTACCGATGAAATTTTTGCCGTAGCAATGGGCAGCAATAAGGATGTCAGCCGGCATTATATGTATGGCTTGATTCTTTTGCCGATTATCGGCTGGACGCTCGGAACCCTTCTTGGCGCAGTGGCTGGACAGGTGCTTCCGGAGGTAATAAGAAACTCGCTCGGCATTGCAATTTACGGAATGTTCCTTGCGATAATAATTCCGCCGTCCAAGAAAAACCACGCAGTGCTTAAGGTTGTGATTATTGCCGCATTGATGAGCTGTGTGTTTAAGTGGCTGCCGCTTTTAAGCAATGTTTCAAGCGGCTTTGTAATAATTATCTGTACGGTTGCAGCAGCGGCTGTGGGCGCAGTATTCTTTCCCGTAAAGGAGGATTCGCAATGAAATCCTTAGATTTTTTCGTTTATCTTTTTATTATGGCGGGCGTTACATATTTAATCAGAGTGCTTCCCTTTGTAATTTTTAAGGGCAAGATAACAAACACCTTTGTTAAGAGCTTTTTGTTTTATGTCCCTTATGCGGTGCTCGGAGCAATGACCTTCCCGGCGATTCTGTTTTCAACAGGAAATTATGCAGCGTCTGCTGCCGGTCTTGCAGTTGCCTGTGTGCTTGCGTTCAGAGAAAAAAGCCTTCTGACGGTTGCAATCTTTGCCTGTGCAGCGGCTTTGATTGTAAATCTGATTGCCATGGCTATACAATAACACAAATACAAGTGTTAAAAGGATGTGATACAAATGACCGATGAAATCCTCAGGCTGCAGAAAATCATCGACAGCTGTCATTCGCTCGTTTTTTTCGGCGGAGCAGGAGTGAGCACGGAATCGGGAATACCGGACTTCCGCAGCGCAGACGGACTTTACAATCAAAAATATAAATTTCCGCCCGAAACTATTTTGAGCCATACCTTTTTCACAAGACGCACCGAGGAATTTTATGATTTCTACAGAGATAAAATGCTCTGCCTTGACGCTAAGCCTAACAGAGCGCATACCTTTTTGGCTAAGCTTGAAAGGGCGGGAAAGCTCAAAGCCGTTATCACACAGAATATAGACGGACTTCATCAGCTTGCAGGCAGCAAAAGGGTTTATGAGCTGCATGGAAGCGTTCACAGAAACTATTGCCAAAAATGTTCAAAGGGCTATGACGCAGACTTTATTCTGAACTCAAGCGGTGTTCCGAAATGCACGGTATGCGGCGGAATAATCAAGCCCGATGTTGTGCTATACGAGGAGCCGCTTGATGACGAAACGGTTAACGCTTCGGTTAATGCCATTGCAAATGCAGATGTGCTTATTGTCGCAGGCACCAGCCTTACGGTGTATCCTGCCGCAGGTCTGACAAGATATTTCAAAGGCAAAAGCCTTGTGCTGATAAATAAAACTGCAACTCAGCTTGACGGCAAGGCCGATCTTGTTATCAGCGGCAGCGTCGGTGAAACGCTGTCAAGAATTAAAATTTCATAGAAAAGAAAAAAGCATTCTTATTTATTGTAAAAATACAAAAATATCTCAATTCTGTTCTTGAATTTATTTAAAATCCATAGTATAATATTTTTGGATAATAAGGCGGCAAGGCTTAAGTGCTTGCCGCCGAAATGAAAGGATGCTTATTATGAACAGATTTGTGTTAAACGAAACCTCTTACCACGGCTCCGGCGCAATAAACGCAATTCCGGATGAGGTAAAGAACAGAGGACTTAAAAAAATCCTTGTGGCTTCCGATCCGGATTTGGTGAAATTCGGTGTTACAAAAAAGGTAACGGATATTCTCGACAAGGCAGATATTGAATACACTCTGTATTCGGATATAAAGCCTAATCCGACAATAGAGAATGTTCAGTCCGGAGTTCAGGCATACAAGGACTGCGGCGCCGATGGTATTATCGCCATAGGCGGCGGCTCGTCAATGGATACGGCAAAAGCAATCGGAATAATCATAAATAACCCCGAGTTTGCCGATGTTCGCTCGCTTGAAGGAGTTGCTCCGACAAAGTGCAAGAGCGTTCCCATTATTGCAGTTCCCACAACAGCAGGAACTGCGGCTGAGGTAACGATAAACTATGTTATTACCGATGCCGAGAAAAACCGCAAGATGGTTTGTGTGGATGTTCACGATATACCGGTTGTTGCCGTTGTTGACCCCGATATGATGTCAACAATGCCGAAGGGACTTACAGCCGCAACAGGAATGGATGCGCTTACACATGCTATCGAGGGATATATCACAAAGGGTGCATGGGAGCTTTCGGATATGTTCCACCTGAAGGCTATCGAAATTATTTCCCGTACGCTCAGAGATGCAGTTGACAACACAAAAGAGGGCAGAGAGGGAATGGCTCTCGGTCAGTACATAGCCGGCATGGGCTTCTCAAATGTAGGCTTGGGAATCGTTCACTCAATGGCTCATCCCCTCGGCGCACTTTATGATACTCCCCACGGCGTAGCTAACGCAATTATTCTCCCTACTGTTATGGAGTATAACGCTCCTGCAACAGGCGACAAGTATAAATATATCGCAAAGGCAATGGGTGTTGACACGACAGGAATGAGTGTAGAAGAAGGTGTTAAA
>CALYYZ010000070.1 GCA_945607165.1 uncultured Ruminococcus sp.
ATGGAGGAGGTTTCCAGCAGTTTCTCAAACTTATCAAAAATCTGTTCCCACTTGTTTTGAAAATCACACCTGCTCAATCCGGCAAGAATATGCCAGGCATAACCCCTCAAAGCAGGCTCCTTTGATTGGGTGAGATTGAAAATGTAGTCGAAAAAAGGATAAACAGAGGTAGGATTGTCAAGAACTATTTTCTCAAGAAGAACAAAGAGTCTTTTTCTGCTGCCTTTCTTTGATTCTGATAATAGATCTATGATAACAGGAACAAGCAATATTTCCTTCTTGGCTAAGTCAATATAGTATTTGTCATTATGATTACAGCCCAATTCAAAAAGAATATTCTCAATACTCATATTTTGCTCCCATAATACATTGAAATACGGGTAACTATAGAACCACTGAATAAATCACGAAAAAATCTTTCAGCGTGAATTATTCAGTGGTTCCTCAGATTCTATTCATATGTAATTGTAGTCTCGTCAGAAGCTTCATTAAGCTTTTTAACAACTACTCTTATAATTCGCTGATCCTTGACTTCCATAACGGTGAATCTGAATCCGTCTGCTGTAATGCTCTGACGCTTGTGCGGAATGGTGTTTGAATTTTCAAGAATAAATCCGCCCACGGTAATGCTGTCGCTTTCAATAGAGTCCTCGTCCATATCAAAAAGGGCAAGCATATCGTCAAGCTCTATATCTCCGTTGACAAGGAATTCATCCTTGCCGATTTTATAGTAGCTGTGCTCAATCTCTTCATCCTCATCCCAAATTTCGCCGACGATTTCTTCAAGAAGATCCTCCATTGTTACAATGCCGAGCGTTCCGCCGTATTCATCTGTTACTATGGCAAGATGAATCTTTGTTCGCTTAAAGGCATTTAAAATATTGGACAAAGTTTGGGTTTTGAACACAAAATAGGGATTTTGCATTATCTCTCTGATTGCGGGAGCCTTACCGTCTGCAAGAGATTCCAGGTAATCTCTTGTATGCAGTATACCTACAACATGGTCAACAGTGTTTTCATATACCGGAATTCTGGAGTATCGGTTTTCGATTATTATTTCCTTGATTTTTTCCTGACTGTCGTCAACGCTGATAAAGGTCACATCAACCCTTGGCGTCAAGATTTCCTCGGCCGTCTTATCGTCGAAGTCCAGTGCCGAGCGCACCATCTCGCTTTCGCTTTCTTCAAGTACGCCCTCTTCTTCAATACTCTCAACAATATATTTCAGCTCGTTTTCAGTAACCGAGGGACTTTCCTTAGATCCTCCCGCAAGCTTAATTGCAAAGGATTTGAGCTTTACAAAAACAAAAACAAGGGGTGCAAGCAGTATCATAAGCGTACGCAACACTCCTGCCGTTTTCATAGAAAATCCGTCGCAGTGCTCTTTTGCAAGACATTTTGGAATAACCTCTCCGAAGGTTAAGACAAGCAGGGTTGTTGCGCCTGTAGCAACTGCCGATCCGATATCTCCAAATAACGAAAGGCACAGCACGGTGGCTATGGACGAACAGCTTAAATTCACAATATTATTGCAAATCAAAATCGTAGTCAGGGCATTATCAAAGTGTTCAATTACATACAAGGTGTTTTTTGCTTTCTTATTTCCCTTGTCAACACTTTGCTGAACTCTGATTTTGTTGACAAACGAAAAAGCGGTTTCCGTTGCCGAGAAAAAAGCCGAAAGCAAAACTAAAACACCGATGGTAATGCCCATAATTATGTTACCGGACAAATAAATTCACTCCGTTATTCATTTTTGTATATATCAAAAAATATATGCGTATATATACACTGTCTTATATACTACAATAATTCTTTAAAATAATTATTGTTTTTAAGAAATATAATATAAAAACATTGAAAATTATTTCATAAAATGCTATAATTACCAATATTGATTTATTGTGGGCGAGAAGGCTTTTTTGAAACCCGTTTCTGCTCTGAAAAATCCATATGAGGTGCATTTTTTGTTTGATGGGGGGAACTCTACAAACGGAGGTGTACAGCAATGTCACAAAAGTCAAAAAATAATAAATCTTCAAAAAATAACGATTCTTTTGTTAAGAATCCATGTGCGGATGATCCGCAGAGGCTTGAAAGCGACAGTCCTATCAACGAATCGCATACCGACCAGATAGGTGAAACCGGTTCGGTTTTAACATCCCATAAGGACAGCATAATACATTGCCTTACCATTATCGGGCAAATCGAAGGTCACTATATTCTCTCTCAACAGAATAAAACCACTAAGTATGAGCATGTAATACCACTTCTTGTTTCTATAGAGGAGGATGAAAGGATAGACGGACTGTTGATTCTTCTTAATACCGTTGGAGGAGATGTTGAAGCCGGGCTTGCCATTGCCGAGGTTATCTCGGGAATGAAAAAGCCCTCGGTGTCTATCGTTTTGGGCGGAGGTCATTCAATAGGGATTCCGCTTGCCGTTGCTGCCAAAAAAAGCTTTATAGCCAAAAGCGCCTCAATGACCGTTCATCCGGTGCGCACCACCGGACTTACCCTCGGTGTGCCCCAAACCTTTGAGTATTTTCAAAAAATGCAGGATAGAATAACTACCTTTGTTGCGGAAAATTCAGGTATTTCAAAGGAACGCTATAATCGTCTTGTCCTGAATACCGGTGAGCTTGTAATGGATATAGGTACAATTTTGGAAGGGCAGGAAGCAGTGGATGAAGGTCTTATTGACAGCGTGGGAACGGTGTCGGACGCTATAGACGCATTGTATGATATGATAAAAAAACAAAAAAGCAGAAAAAAACGCTCATCAAAATCCGGAAAAAGCGGGTAATCAAATTCGGGTTCTACCCGAATACATAAACAAAACACATAGCCAGAAAAGAGGTACATAGTATGACAATTTTAGATGCAATTATACAGGGAGTGGTTCAGGGACTAACCGAATTTTTGCCTGTTTCCAGCAGCGGTCACCTTGCCATCACTCAGCACATTATAGGAACCGGCGGGGAAAGTAATCTGTTCTTTAATGTTATGCTCCATGTCGGCACTCTTGTAGCCGTAGTAGCCTTTTACTATAAGCTTATATGGAGTCTTATTAAGGAATTTTTTGTTATGCTAAAGGATATTTTCACAGGAAAATTCAAGTGGAGCAAAATGAATTACGAGCGCAACCTGATTATGATGCTGATAATAGGTCTGCTTCCGTTGTTCCTGTTGTTTATACCCATTCCCGGTACAGACCTCAAGATTAAGGATTTAGCCGATATTATGTCTGCAAGTCCCGTACTTATCTTCACATCAATTTCATTGCTTGTTACCAGTGCACTTCTTACAATAGGAATAATCTGTAACCGCAGAGCGTCTAAAACAGGAGCAAGGCACCTAAAAAAAGCCTATTCCTGCAAGGACAGCTATACAGTTGCAGACTCCCTGCTTGTTGGCTTGACTCAGGTAGCGGCTGCTATTTTGCCCGGTCTTTCACGCTCAGGCTCAACTCTTGCAGTGGGCGAGATGAGAGGCATAAACAAGCAAAAGGCTCTTGATTTTACCTTTGTTTTGGGAGTTCCTTCAATTATTGCGGCAGCTCTGCTTGAGGGCATCGATGCGGTGAAGTCACCCGAGGGAATTAATGTTGAAATAGGGGTTATCATTGCAGGAGTAATTGCTTCGGCTATTGTCGGATATCTCGCCATTGTAATTTTTAAATGGTTCTTAAAATCCGATAAAATGGAAATTTTTGTAGTTTATACCGCAATAGCAGGTATTGCATTTTTGGTTATTTCTTTAATAGAGCTTAGTACCGGTGCAAATATCTTTACCGGTGCTCCGATTGTATGGTAATAGATTAGGAGTGAATTAATTGCCGAATAGAGGTAGTACAAAAAAAAGGACAACTAAATCCAAAAAGGGAACCTCCGCAAAAAAATCATCGGCAGCGAATACCTCGCCTCGCAGCAGTGCAATAAGTCCCAGAATCGCCGCTATTATTTTCGGTGCGCTGTTTTTTGTTTTTACTCTGATGATTTTCATTAAGGGTGATAATATTTGGACAACTGTAAGGAGCTTTTTCTTTGGCGTGTTCGGCTTCGGAATTTTTCTGCTGCCCGTGCTTATGCTGTATCTGTGCTTGATTACGGAAAAGGAAAAGCAGGTGGCGCATTTTAAGGCAAAGATCGTTTTGTCTTCACTTATTATTCTGCTTTTGGGTGCGCTGATATACATTGCCTGCGGCGCTGTATATAATAAGGTGAATTTCTTTGCCTGTCTTGGCAAGCTTTGGTTAGATTCATCCGATACAACCTACTATATGACATTTGGCTGCGGTCTTATCGGCGGAATTTTCGGTTATCCGCTTTCCGTTTGGTTTGGAAACACAGCGTCGTTTTGTGTATGTGCCGTTGCAATAACTGCTTTGGTTTTTATTGTGGCAAATATCTCTGTAAAAGATCTGACAGCAGCTGCTTCACGCAGGGTTGAGAATGTTCGCAGAGCAGGAGAGAAGCATGCCCGCCGGCGCCGTGAGCGCAGGGAACAAAGAGAAGCCGGTACAGAAAGGGTAAGAAGCTCACTGTATCGTCCCGATCAGGGCGAACCTGCTGATAAAATTGATATTCCTCTTGATGAGCCTAAAAAGTCAAGGAAACGCAAGAAAAATGAGCCGAAAAGCGGTATTGATATTGACTTCGTTGAGACCGGAGATCAAAGCGCAACAGATAAGGATCTTTCCGAGGACTTAATCAATATTATCAATCGTGCCAGCAAGCCTATGGGTACCGAGGGCAGCACAACAGTTGAGGATATTGCAGGTGATATCTCTAAGCAAAAGAAGTCAAATCGTGTGTCGAAGGGCGCAAAACAGCCTGATCCGGAAACTGTACCCATAGAAACAAATACAGGCAAGTCCGAAAAAACAGAGAGCGACAGCGAGGATAAGGAGTTTGAGAGCGTAGGCTACAATCCTGATGATTCTAATAAAGAATTAAAAGAGAAGAAAACCTATCAGTTTCCTCCTGTTCAGCTTCTTAAGCCGAACAGAAACAATAATGACAAAAACGCAATGGAGGAGCTGCAGCACAATTCAAAGAAGCTCATTGATACGCTCAACAGCTTCGGGGTAAATGCTTCCATTATTAATATTTGCAGAGGTCCTTCGGTTACACGCTACGAGCTTCAACCGGCCCCCGGAGTCAAGATAAGCAAAATTACTAATCTTTCCGACGATATCGCCCTGAATCTTGCGGCTGACGGTGTTCGTATAGAAGCACCTATTCCGGGAAAGGCAGCGGTCGGCATAGAGGTGCCAAACAAGGTGAAAAGCTCGGTTACAATGCGTGAGCTTATTGATTCGGACGAATTCAGAAATGCAAAGAGCAAGCTGACAAGCGTTTTGGGAAGGGATATTTCGGGAGAAATTGTAGTTACCGACCTTGCAAAAATGCCTCACCTTCTTGTAGCAGGCACAACAGGCTCCGGTAAATCGGTCTGCGTAAATTCAATGCTTATGAGCATTTTGTATAAGGCTACGCCCGACGAGGTAAAGCTTTTGCTCATTGACCCTAAAATGGTAGAATTCTCAAAGTACAAGGGAATCCCGCATCTGCTTGTTCCGGTAGTTTCAGATGCAAAAAAGGCTGCCGGTGCGCTTGCTTGGGCAGTAAACGAAATGCTCCAGAGATACAAGATTTTTTCAGAGTACGACTGCAAGGATATTGACTCTTATAATTCTTTGGTAGAAAAAAATCTTGCTTACATATCAAATAACCCTCCGATAAAAAATGAAGAAGGAGAGCTTGTTCAGCCTGTGATGGAGATAAACGGTCTGCCCGTGTCAAAGGAGAAGATGAGCAGAGTTGTAATTGCAATAGATGAGCTTGCCGACCTTATGATGGCGGCTCCGAGCGAGGTTGAGGACTCAATCTGCCGACTTGCACAGATGGCTCGTGCGGCAGGTATGCACCTGATTCTTGCTACTCAGCGACCAACCGTTAATGTAATTACAGGTCTTATCAAGGCAAATGTTCCGAGCAGAATTTCTCTGAAGGTAAGCTCTAATATGGACTCAAGAACTATCCTTGATACCGGCGGCGGAGAAAAGCTTATCGGCAAGGGTGATATGCTGTTCTCACCGGTGGGAGCCTCAAAGCCAATCAGAATCCAGGGCTGTTTTGCCTCGGATGAGGAAATCGAGGGAGTAACAAATTATATCAAGAAATCCTACTCGGCTCAGTACAACGCAGATATTGAAGAAAAAATCAAGCGTATTGCCGCTGAGGAGATTGCTCAGGGCAAAAAGGCTGCCAAGAACTCCGATAATGATGAAGGCGGTCTTGATGTTGACGACAAAATGGAGGAAGCAATCAAGTGCGTAATAGACGCAGGACAAGCCTCCACCTCGCTTGTGCAGCGCAGACTTAAAGTTGGCTATGCCCGTGCAGGCAGAATGATTGATGATATGGAAAAGCTCGGAATCGTCGGACCTCATCAGGGCTCAAAACCGAGAGATGTTATAATGACCTACAACGAATGGCTTGAACGAAGAAATGCACTTGAAAACAGAAGCGAATAGTTTCAGGGCAACGCAGCACTATTAAAGGCAGCAATTAAAAAAGGGGGGTTGACAATGGCTTTTTTACCGATGAACTCAGCCGAAGTAAAACAGAGGGGCTGGGAAGGCGTTGATTTTGTCTATGTCAGCGGTGACAGCTATGTCGATCACCCCTCCTTCGGTTCGGCAATAATAACCAGACTGCTTGAGGACTGCGGATACAGGGTTGCTTTTCTTGCTCAGCCAAATGTAAAAAAGGATCTTGATTTTCTGCAATTCGGAAAACCCCGACTCGGTTTTTTTGTTTCTGCCGGAAATATTGACAGTATGGTAGCTCACTACACCGTTGCTAAGCGAAAAAGGCACGATGACGCCTACACAGCAGGCGGCAAAAACGGCAGTCGTCCGGACAGAGCCGTTACTGTTTACTCAAATATAATCCGCCGACTTTTTCCCGACAGTCCGATTATTATTGGGGGTCTTGAGGCTTCACTGAGAAGATTTGCCCACTATGATTATTGGAAGGATGAGGTAATGCCGTCTGTGCTGTTTGACAGCAAGGCGGATATTATTTCATACGGTATGGGAGAATACCAGACTATAGAGATAGCAAAGCGTCTTAATGAGGGCTGCTCTGTTGAGGAGCTTTATGATATCAGGGGTATTTGCTATGCGGTAAAAACCGAGGACTATTCTCCAAGATCTGTCGTTGAGCTTCCAAGCTTTGAAAGGGTGAGAGAGAGCAAGCGTGATTATGCAATCGCTTCCCGAAAAGAGCTTGAAGAAGCAGACGCTGTAAGAGAAAAAACACTTATACAGCGGCACGGCGACTATATACTTGTTCAAAATCCTCCAATGCCGCCCCTTGATACAAAAATGCTCGATTACATCTATGCTCTGCCGTATGAACGCAGTTTCCCTCCTTGTTATGATAAGCTCGGTGGCGTTCCGGGAATTGAAGAGGTAATGTTTTCAATAACTCATAACCGAGGCTGCTTCGGAGCATGCAATTTCTGTTCCCTTGCTTTTCATCAGGGCAGAGCAGTAACGGTACGCAGTCATGAAAGTGTAATAAAAGAAGCAAAAAGCTTTTTAAACGATAACAGATTTAAGGGATATATCAGTGATGTAGGCGGTCCTACTGCTAATTTCCGACTGCCCTCCTGTGAAAAACAAAAAAAGCATGGGCTTTGCAGAGAAAGACGGTGCTTAGCTCCAAACCCTTGCCCCAATATGCAGGTGTCTCATTCGGATTATCTCGCTTTGCTCAGAAAGCTCAGAAATCTTAACGGAATCAAAAAGGTTTTTATCCGCAGCGGAATTCGCTTTGATTATCTTATGGAGGACGAGTCTGACGAGTTTTTCAGGGAGCTTGTGAATCACCATATCAGCGGACAGCTGCGTGTTGCCCCCGAACACTGCTCGGCGGCAGTGCTTGACAAAATGGGCAAACCCCACATTAAAACATATAAACGCTTTTGCGATAAATTTTATTCGCTGACAGGCAAAGCGAAAAAGGATCAGTATGTTGTGCCATATCTTATGAGCTCACACCCCGGCTCAACGCTAAAGGACGCTGTTGAGCTTGCACTGTTTTGTAAAAG
>CALYYZ010000071.1 GCA_945607165.1 uncultured Ruminococcus sp.
ACACAAGCTGAATAAGCTCCATATCCTTGCGCTTGGTAACATATTTTGCCGCAGCGTAAAGTCTTGAGTGATATGTCCACTGGTTAAGAACTCCCGTGTGGAATTTCTCAACTCTTGCCGCAACAACATCCTCGCTCACCACTGCAACGCCGAAGCCTGAAATAAGCTTGTCAATTCCGTGATTTATTTCCGGGTCAATGTGATAGGGTCTGCCGGCAAGCACAAAAATTCGTTTTCCCTCTTTTTCGGCACGCTCGATAATCTCGTTGCCCTTGGCAAGCACTCGCTCCTTATATTTTTTCTGCTCGTCATATGCCTTTGCCGCCGCCGAGCGAATCTCGTTGAGAGTGATGTCGGGGAAATGCTGTGCCAGCCTTTCGTATGCCTTCCTCGGGAAATCCTTGGGGCGGTGGATTCCGAAGTATTCCCTGATGAAATGAACCTTTCGGATATCCTTCATATTGTTTCGGATTACCTCGGGATAATAGGCAACAACGGGACAGTTATAGTGATTGTCGCCGAGATGCTCATCAAAATTATATGAAAGACAGGGATAGAAAATAGTTTCCGCACCCTCGTCAATAAGCGACTGTATATGTCCGTGCATAAGCTTTGCAGGGAAGCATACGGTGTCGCTGGGAATGGTTTGCTGACCTCTTTGATAAAGACTTCTGCTTGAATACGGCGACTTATAGACCTCAAACTTAAGCTCTGTGAAAAATCTGTACCAGAACGGATAAAGCTCAAACATATTAAGTCCCATCGGTATTCCGAGCTTGCCTCTTACTCCCTCCTCGGGCTTGTAGGAATCAAGCAGCCTGAGCTTGTATTCATACATATTAAGCTCGTTTGAGGGCGCTTTCTTTGTAACGGGGCGTTCACAGCGGTTGCCGGCTATGAATTTTTTGCCGCCGCCGAAGGAGTTTACCGTAAGACGGCAGTTGTTGCTGCAAAGTCCGCAGTTTGCAACCTTGATTTCGTGAACAAAGCCTTCAAGAGTCTTTTTGTCGGCAAGACTGCTTTTGCCCTCTCCCTTTGATTTGCTCTGTGCATAAAGAGCTGCTCCGTAGGCACCCATAAGGCCTGCGATGCTCGGACGAATTACCTCAACCCCCATCTCGGTTTCAAATGCACGCAAAACAGCGTCGTTTAGGAAGGTGCCTCCCTGTACAACAACCCTTTTGCCAAGCTCCTCGGGGCTTGAAGCACGGATAACCTTGTAAAGAGCGTTCTTGACAACGCTCAGCGACAGTCCTGCCGAGATATCCTCAATGGTAGCTCCGTCCTTCTGAGCCTGCTTAACGCTGGAGTTCATAAACACCGTACAGCGTGAGCCGAGGTCAACCGGCCGCTTTGCAAAAAGACCGAGCCTTGAAAATTCCTCTATATCATAGCCTAATGCGTTTGCGAATGTCTGCAAAAAGCTTCCGCAGCCCGACGAGCAAGCCTCGTTGAGAAAGATATTGTCGATAGCTCCGTTGTGAATTTTGAAGCACTTAATATCCTGGCCGCCTATGTCAATGATAAATTCCACATCCGGCATAAAGTGCTTCGCCGCCGTAAAGTGAGCGATGGTCTCAACAACTCCGTAGTCCACATCAAAGGCATTTTTGATGATGTCCTCGCCGTAGCCGGTTACTGCAGATGATACAACATTAAGCGTTGGATTTTCCGTATAAACCTTTTCTAAAAAGCTCTTGATGATTTCAACAGGATTTCCCTTTGAGGGCAAGTATTCTGAGTATAGCAAATCGCCGTTTTCGCTTAGAACAACACCCTTTACAGTGGTTGAGCCGGCGTCCATTCCGATATATGCCTTTCCGGTGTAGCCTGAAAGCTGTTTTTCATCAACCCTTGCCTTTTCGTGCCGTTTTACAAAGGCGTCATAGTCCTCCTTACTTTCAAACAGCGGAGGATTAAAGGCAAAGTTTCCGGACCCACGATATTCACGCACCTCGGCAATTACCTTGTCAAAATCAATGCTTTTGTCGGCGCAAAGCGCAGCGCCGCAGGCGACATAATAAAGAGAGTTTTCGGGGCAAATTCCCTTTGTGCCCAATGTGCGGTCAAAACAGTTTCTAAGCTCGCTCATAAAGGTAAGTGGACCGCCGAGATAGACTACCTGTCCCTCTATTTCTCTTCCCTGAGCAAGTCCCGCAACAGTTTGGCTTACAACAGCGTTGAAAATGCTTTCCGCAATATCGCTCTTTCTCGCACCCTGATTCAAAAGCGGCTGAATATCAGTTTTTGCAAAAACACCGCACCGTGAAGCTATTGTGTAGGTTTTTTCATATTGCTTTGCAAGCTCGTCAAGGTCCTCAAGCTCAACATTCAGCAGAGTAGCCATTTGGTCAATGAAGGCTCCCGTGCCGCCGGCGCAGGTGCCGTTCATTCTTACCTCCAGACCGTTTGTCAGGAAGAGAATTTTTGCGTCCTCTCCTCCAAGCTCTATCACAACATCAGTTCCCGGCAGAAAGGTGTTCGCAGCTACTCTTGTAGCGTAAACCTCCTGAACAAAGTCGATTCCGCAGGCCTGAGCCACACCCATTCCTGCCGAACCTGACATAGCAACGACGGCATCTTGTGCACCGTCTATTTGTGAACGGACTGTGTCCAGAAGCTGTGATATTTTTTCGGTTATTTGGGAATAATGACGCTCATAGGTGCTGTATATTAATTTGTTACTGTCATCAAGCACAACACATTTTACGGTTGTCGATCCAATATCGAGTCCTATTTTCAAAATGCTTCCTCCCCGCTTAGCCGCACCGAGTATTGTTGCGGTCGGTAGATATACATATTCAATCTATTATACAATTATAATCGCAAATTATAATTCTGATTCGGAATTATAATTTCTTTAAGTTTTAATGTTATCATCGGAAAGAGTAAAAATCAATGCACAAATTTGGCTTTCTGCTTATTTTCAACTAAATATCGACAAAAAGAAAACAGACCGAGCTTGTCAGTCTGTTTTCCGGAGAGAGTATATATTATATGGAAAGATATAGAAAATTTCGCATACTTATCTATATGCAATACTGTTGTTTGAAAAAATTTATGAGTAGGATTTGCACAGGTCCATACTGTAGACCTTGTTATCCTTGGCTACCATTGTGATTGAGGTCATGGGAGAGCAGCGGTTAAATTCAACCAAAAAGCTGTTTTCTCCTCCGTCGTGCATACCCGTTACAATACGATCAACCTTGTTTTCTCTTACAAACTCTGCGGCAGATTTAGCGGCGTTGTTTGAGAAAAGCACAGTCATATCAGCTCCGACCTCCTTTGAAACCTGATGCAGATATTCAATGGTGTCGCTGACAGTCAGATAATTTTTCATCGGCTTAAGCACGCTGAGCACTCTCAGCTCACAATCGCTGTCATCGGCTATTGATTTAGCTGTCTTAATAATCCTGTCGCAGTTGTACTGGTCGGTTACACAGGCAAGCACCGATGACCTTACTTTCTTCATTTCTATCACCTCCGTTCTCGATTGTCTGTATGATACCTAACAATTATGAAATCCATATAAAGGAAAGGTGAAAGTTTTGTGAAATTTTTATTTTATCTCAGGTTTGCAGAATTTGCGGTATTGCCCCAAATATATATTGAATTATTGTTTTATTCGTCCTTAATAATAACACCCTTGCCCTTCCAGCTGCCCTTTTTCCAGCGGATATACACAATAATTCCTCTTAAAATCTCATCGGCGGCCATTCCTATCCAAACTCCTAAAAGCCCCATTCCGAGAAGCACTCCCAACACATAGGCAAAGAGTACGCTTATTCCCCACATTGAAAAAATTGCAAGTATTGTCGGAAATTTAACATCACCGGCAGCCTTCATACTGTTTATGATAACAATATTTGTAGTCCTGCCAAGCTCAAGGAACACTGATACAAGCATAACGGTTTGACCAAGAGAAATTACATTGGGATCCTTTGAAAAAATGCTGAATGTAAGCGGTGCTATTATCCAGTTCAGGGCTGCCACCGATATTGATATCGGCAGAGTAATTCTAAGGGTTTTCATAACTCTGTTGTAGGCAAAGCTGTCGTCGCCTGCTCCTATGCTGTGTCCCACAAGTATCTGCGTTCCCGTTGCAGCGGAAAAAGCGAGCATATAGTTGAACATAGACAGCATATTTGCGTATATTTTAGCGTTGATTGCAGCAATTCCCATTGTGTTAATAAGCGCTGCAATTACCAGCTGAGAAAAGTTGTAGGAAATATTTTCTCCGGCAGTCGGGATTCCCAGTCCCAGCAGCTGCTTGAGGATTTTTCCGGGAAACGGTATCAGATATCTTATGCCTATCCGTCCGTTTAATACGGTATACAAGTATATAAAAGCGGCGGCTACGGCTATAATTCTGCTGATACAGGTGGACACGGCAACTCCGGAAGCACCGAGACCGAAAGCCTGAAGTGGGCCGTAGAGAAACAGCCAGTTTCCGGCTATGTTAATTATGTTCATTCCGGTGGAAATAATAACGGTGAAGGTGGTTTTTCCGTTGCTTGCAAAGATCTGAGTCAGGGCATTGAGCAATGCCTGTGTAAAAATTGTACCGCCGACAATCTGCATATAGGCTGTGGCGTCAGGTATCATTTCGGGCGGAACCTGCATTGCCAAAAGCAGAGGCTCACTGAAAAGAAATACGACAAGGCTTATTACTCCGCTGAGTATCAGGTTGAATCCGACAGCAACGGTATAAATGCGGTTCATTTCCTCTTTTTTCTCTGCACCTAAATATTGACTTACAACAATGCCTGTGGCGCTTGAAATAACCGAAAACGCAAGCGACAAAAAGCCGATTATCGTGTTTGCGTTTCCGATGGCGCCTACGGCTGTTTCGCTGTAGTTTGAAAGCATTATAGTGTCAACATTTCCGAGCATAATACTCAAAAATGCTGAGAAGAATATAGGAACAGAAAGCTGAAAGACGGTTTTTTTCATAACCTCGTCATTGCTTTTTATTTTTTTTACATCAGACATAAACACACCTCGGATTCTTGGCTTTGATTATATTTGTTATTTTGAAAACGGATATTCTGCACCGCATTTACATATGATATGATATTGACTAAAATCTGATTGATATATATAATGTATACAGATAGTAATAAAACGGCCTGCGATTATATAGTCTAACATTTCTTAAAGAAAGGAAAAAATAATGAATATATGTATTTTTGGCTCATCGAGCGAAATTATTGATAAGGAATACCTTGATACTGCCGAGCACCTTGCCGCAACCTTTGCAAAAAGGGGCTACTCGCTTATTTTCGGTGCAGGAAAATATGGGGTTATGGGTGCCTCAGCCAGAGGAGCCTTTTCAGAGGGAGGAAAAATCATCGGAGTTGCTCCGAAATTTTTTACCGGTATGCAGGTTTTATACGAGAATTGCACCGAGCTTATCTATACCGATACAATGCGTGAGCGAAAGGCGATAATGGAGGACAAAGCAGACGCTTTCATAATCTGTGCAGGCGGAATGGGCACATTTGAGGAGTTTTTTGAGGTTCTCACTCTCAAACAGCTCGACCGTCACAGAAAGCCTATAATCATATATAATGTAAAAGGCTATTATGATCCTATGCTTGCTATGCTTGAAAATGCGGTTGACAATCGCTTTATGACCGATGACTGCAAAAGGCTTTTTACCGTTGCTTCAAGTGAAGAGGAGCTTATCGCCCAGCTTGACGGCTATACCTCCTACATCTATAATAAATATGATTATCTTATGGACTGTAAGGGTGAGCAGAATGGCTGATTGCTGTGAACGCTGTGTTCACTTCGTAAGCGATGATGAGCTTGGAGATTATTGCGGAGTTTCTCTCGACGAAGATGAAATGGAGAGATTTCTGACCGGCAGTGTAAACCAATGCAATTATTTCAGGCTTTATGATGAATACAAAATGGTAAATAAACAGATTTAGTATGAGGACAGCCGTGCTGTCCTCTGCTTTTTTGCTTTTAGGAAAAGCAGACAATCCTTGCGGTCTTATTTCTGTCAGGAATTAGTATTATAGGGAACAGCATAAATTGCGTGTCGAGGCACTCGACTGTTTTTGCAGAATATTGCGAAGCCTTCTGAGCAACTAAAATGAATTACAAGGGATAAAATAACACCACTAAGTAAATATATTGCCATCAAAAAGAAACAAATTGTAATATTTTTGCCTGAAATAAGACAATTTTTTATTCGGAGAGTTCCCAATATTTATTATTATATATTGTAAAAAAGAAAATTCAAGGGGTATTTTTATCAGTTTATTGTCATATTTTTGTCTATATGAAAGAATAATACAGAAATGATATATTGTCGAAAAGCTTTAGGTTTATTTTACCAAATTGAATAATGAAATTTTGTGCATTGCTCCAAAAATAAATACTTTTGTGAAATGTAATTGAATTTTTTTTTGATATGTTATAAAATAGGTACACAGTTATCATGAACTTGTGTGTATTCTTTGATCGGGAGTGTATTAGATGGGCTTCTTTAACAGAGTCGTTGACAGAATGGTTGACGAAAAGGTTCCGCGAAGAAAGCGTAAAAGATTAATAATATGTATAGCCTTGTTGACCGTTATCTCAATGGTTTCTGCAACAGTAGCTTGGTTTACCGTCAATACCTTTGCCGGAGTAGATCAGCTTGACCTTCACATCAGCGTCAGCGCACAGCTCAAGGTTGCCATGGAGGACTACGGTACAGACCTTGAAAGATACGGAAAGGTAATCACAAATGAAATGATTGACGATTACCTGCGCCAAAACAGCAATACCTCTCTTGAAGAAATCGTGCTTGACCCCGTTACAACCCGTGACGGCACTCGCTTCACAAATCAAAGAGGAACCGAGCGTGAGCCTAACAACCGTTCATATCTTGAGTTTGAGTGTTATTTCATCGCAACCGAGGAAATGTGGGTGCACCTCACAACAGAAAGCACCGAACAGGGTGAGGACGACGGCACAAAGGTTTCAACAGATTCAACAGGAGCTAAAGCCGATGTAGTAAACTGTCCCAGAGTCGGATTTACAACCGAGACAAACGGCACTGCAATTTACGAGCCGAACAGACAAGCTCCGGTAAACGGACAAAACACCTTTGACCTGCCAGCCGGCACAATGCAGTATTCCGATAACACAAGGATTTTCCACCTTGAGGAAATGACTCCCACAAAGGTTACGATTCGTTTGTGGATTGACGGCGAGGATCCCCAGTGTGATGACGATGTTCAGGACGCACATCTTGCCGTTCAGCTCGGATTTGTAGGCTGTGACAATAACAATGTGCCGATTTCATAATCAAAATCAAACGGCAAAAGGCTTTAACAGAGCAAATTATTATTTACCGACGGAGTGATTAAAATTGTTCGGAAAAAATAAACCAAAAATTGAACAGGAATTTACTCCGGAGGAGTTAAGCCGTCTTAATGACAAAAAGATGGCGGACGCTCAGATCGAGCATTTCCATGTTAAAAACGATTCAATCGAAATTGTAAAATACAAAAAACGCAGAAAGCTGCTCAGCGTTATCCTTGCTGTCTGTTTGATTATCCTGCTGATACTCTTCTTTGTATCTATGCTTGTAACACAGTGGGGTGACCTCATTATCAGCGTCGATGATCCGGCAGTTAAAAAGGGAATCGCAATCAGCGAGGATCCCGAATTTAAGACTCAGGGAGCGTCGCTGTCAGCAAAGCAGATTAAGGATGTTACAAATATTACATATAATTGGCTTCCGGTTGACCTTGATACAAGCGAAAACGGCGAGCATAACGGCGACAACTATGTTGCTTACACCTTCTATTGCAAGAACAACGGTCAGGTTACCCTTGACTATGACGCTCAGCTTGAGATAATCGGCGTTGCAAAGTCAGCCGATGAAGCGGCAAGATTTATGGTGTATAAAAACGGCGAGCCTTCAATTTACGGCAAAGGCAAATATAACGACCGCAACACCGCCGAGACCGACTGCACAAAGTTTGAGACAAACTCCAGAGTAATGTCAACGGCAAGCGAAAACTTCAAGGTTGGCGACATTGACAAATATACAATTGTAATTTGGATT
>CALYYZ010000072.1 GCA_945607165.1 uncultured Ruminococcus sp.
ACGATAAGATATAAAAAATTTTTCATAGTATGTTCTCCACCAAATTCCGATTTATGTCGTTGTCATACGGATTCCTTAGCGTCAGTCATTTTCAATGAGCAATGCTTCGCAGGATAAAGGCTCAACATAAAGCTTTCCGCCCTCATATTTTGATCCGAACAGAACCTTTGCATTTGAGTATCCCGGCGGTGGGTCAATAACAACTGCTTCTTCATTAAGGTTAAAGGTAAAGTAAATTGCACAGTGTTCATCGTGGCGGATATATGCTATTCTTCTGCCCTGTGCAAAAAGAGGTAAAAATTCTCCGTCCCATAGAGCCGAGTATGCTTTTCTGAGATCGCCGAGCTTTTTGTGCCATTCAATAAGCTCGCTGTTTTCTCTGCCCCAGGGGTAACAGCAGCGGTTGAACGGGTCACGGTAGCCCTCCATTCCTGCCTCGTCGCCGTAGTAAACACAGGGGAAGCCGGGCAGGGTGTACTGCATTGCAGCGGCAACCTTGAGCAGCTTTACTCCTCTCAGCCTTTGCTCCTGAGAAAGCCTTGTGTTTGCCTGCCATGCTCTGTCACGGCCGTTAAGCGGCTCGCCTGCGATTACGGTCAGTGCCCTCTCGGTGTCGTGAGTAGACAAAGAATTCATAAGCACACGCAAAACAGGTCGGGGGTAGTTTTCTATCACGCTCATAATTGAAGCCATTGTGTACTTTGCGTCCTGTCCCCGACAGAAATCAAGGATAGCGTTGCGGAAAACATAGTTCATAACGGAATCAAGCTGTTCTCCGAGCAGGAATTTTCTCCTTGCACCATAGCTTTCCTTGTTGCTGGCGTCCTCCCAGACCTCGCCGACGATTAACGCATCCGGATTTTCGTCCTTGACCGAAAGCCTGAGGTTTTCAATAAATTCATCGGGCAGCTCGTCTGCAACATCAAGTCTCCAGCCGGAGTTTCCGCTTCTCATCCATTTGCGTACTATTCCGTTTTTGCCGTTTATATATTCGTTAAATTCGGGTGATGTTTCAATTACCTCGGGCAAGGTGTAAAAGCCCCACCAGGAATTGTAATTGTCAGGCCACTCGTTAAATTTGTACCAGCTGTAGTACGGGGAGCTTTTGTCACGGTAGGCTCCGCCCTCGCCGTATCTTCCCGAACGATTGAAATATACGCTGTCGGAGCCGGTGTGAGAGAATACACCGTCATTGATAATATGTATTCCTCTCTTTTTGGCTTCCGAGCACAGCCTTTCAAAATCCTCTTCACAGCCCAATATCGGATCCACCTTAGAATAATCGCCGGTATCATACCTATGGTTTGAATAAGCCTCTGAGATGGGGTTAAGGTATATACAGGTCACTCCGAGCCTTTCAAGATAATCGAGCTTCTGAGTTATTCCTTCAAGGTCGCCCATAAAAAAGTCGCTGTTTGTTATCTCGCCGTTTTGATCCGGCTGCCACTTCGGCAGTGCATACCAATCGGTGTTTCTTGTGAAATCGGTTCGACTAAGATTCTTTTCCCTGCCGCTGAAATTAAATCTGTCGGGAAAAATCTGATACATTACTCCGCCCACAGGCCACTTGGGAGTTTCAAAGCCCTTTTTGTAGCAGGTAATTTGCCAGCTCCTTCCGGGAGAGTTTTCGATGGTGCTCACCCTGTAGGCATCTGACGGCACAATATATCTGTTTGCTGAGGGTGTTGACAGTCTGAAGCCGTACCAGTACAGGCCTATGTCCTTCGGCGTAAAGTCACACTCCCAGATTTCGGTGTCGTCGTCAAAATTTCCGCACCACAGCATATTGGTGTACTGCCAATTATAGTCATAGTCATATTTTACACAAAGCTCAGCCTTTTGAGTGTGTTCAGCTCTCGGAACAAGAATCCTTAAATGGATTTTCGTGTCCTGTTCAACAGCTCCAAAGGGTGAACGGTAGTAGATTTTCTGTGAATTAAACGGAACGGGCATACTCTCACATCCCTAAAAAATACTGAGTCTGAAGTATATTCAACATAATTGTATCACAACGCTTCTGCTTTTTCAAATATTTTTGTGCAAAATATTTGATGTGTTTCAGCCTGATTAAAAAAATCAGGAAAATATTAAAAATAGTCTTTAATAATTCTTCGGTTTATATTATAATTTATAGTGGTCATTTATATTTTGTTAAGGAAATACCGCACAAATATATTTTGCGGTGCAGAATATTAATTCGGGGGTGTGATATTATGACAAAGAAGAGAGTCAGTGTACAAATAGAGGGCAGAAGCTATGCGGTGATTACCGGTGAAGATGAGAAGTATGTGCAGAATGTGGCTAACGAGGTTACTTCTCGCATAAGAAACGCTGCTCAGACAAGCAAACACCTTGACACAAGAGATTGTGCGGTGCTTGCGGCTCTTGACTTTTGTGATGACAGAAATAAGGAAAGAAAAAAGAATAAGGAAATTGTCGGAAAGGCTGATAAGATTATTCAGAACACAAACGAGCTTAACCGTTCCTGCAAGGAGTACAAAGAAAGGCTTGCCGAGGCAATTAATGAGAACACAAGCTTAGTAAGGAAAATAAGAGAGCTTGAGGATAAGGTGAAGCTGCTTACCGGAGAAAACGCAGAGCTTAGGATTGCTGTTAAGAACAGTCAAAAGCAGCAGCCTGAAAAATCGGCAACAGAAGCCAAGACCGAGGGTGTGCCGGGTAAAAATACCGTAAACAATCAAAACAGAAACAAACCGCAAATGAAACAGTATTCGTTCTTTGGAAACGAAGATAAAAATGGAAAGAAATAAGATAGAGATATTGGCTCCTGCCGGCGGCTTTGACAGTGTTGTTGCGGCGGTCAGAAGCGGAGCAGACGCAGTGTATCTGGGCGAAAAGTCGTTTTCCGCACGAAGCTCGGCTAAAAATTTTGATGAAACCGAGCTTAGTCAGGCGGTGGCATACTGCCACATTCACGGCGTAAAGGTGTATGTCACCCTTAACACGCTTGTGTTTGACGATGAATTTTCAAAGCTCTCAAGGGCGATAGTTTCTGCGGCTAAGGCAGATGTTGACGCTCTGATAGTTCAGAATATGGGAGTAGCAAGGCTTGCTCATATGCTTGTTCCCGATATGCCCCTACACGCTTCAACCCAGATGAGCGTTCACACGGTATCGGGCGTTAAGGCTCTTGCACAGCTCGGATTTAAGCGTGTTGTGCTTTCAAGAGAAATGAGCCGTGAGGAAATTGCCCGCTGTGCCCGGGTCGGTGTTGAGCTTGAGGTTTTTGTGCACGGAGCCTTGTGTATGAGCGTATCCGGACAATGCTATTTCAGCGCAATGCTCGGTTCCCGAAGCGGAAACAGAGGTGCCTGCGCTCAGACCTGTCGGCTTCCGTTTGAGGTTAAGGGCGGAAACGGCTACGCACTCAGCCTAAAGGATAACAGCTTAATAGGCTATCTCGATGAGCTTGAATCCATTGGTGTTGCCTCTGCGAAAATTGAGGGCAGAATGAAACGCCCCGAATATGTTGCGGCGGCTGTGAGAGCGTGTCGGGAACAGCTTGACAACGGCTTTATAAGCGATAAAACTGCTCAGCTTTTAAGGGCGGTGTTCTCACGCACCGGATTTACCGACGGATACTACACAGGGAAAGTCGGTAAGGATATGTTCGGCACACGCACTCGTGACGATGTTGTTTCAGCCGAGAGCAAATTGCTTGCCGAAATCCGACAGGGCTATAAGGACGAAATCAGAAATGTTAAGCTTGACGGAAAGTTTACCGCAAAGCTCGGACAGCCTCCTGTGCTGTGGCTCAGCGACGGAGTGCACTCTGTATCCAAGACGGCAGACTGTGTTTGTGAAAAGGCGATAAGCGTTGAGCTTGATGAGGACAGATGTAGGTCTGCACTGTGCAAAACAGGCGGTACGGCTTATTCCCTTAGCCTTGAAACAGATATTGAAAGGGGCATTTCGGTTTCCGTTTCAAATCTTAACAAGCTGAGACGAGACGCTTTGGCTCAGCTTGACGAGCTTAGAAGCCTTGTTCACAGCTACAAAATTGAAAATATCTTGCTTGAGCCGATAAAGCCTT
The DNA here is from genome assembly GCA_945607165.1 of uncultured Ruminococcus sp. Lineage (GTDB taxonomy): Bacteria > Bacillota > Clostridia > Oscillospirales > Acutalibacteraceae > Ruminococcoides. Next base: position 4,055 of record CALYYZ010000072.1, read on the forward strand.
ATCGTCCGTATAAGCCAAGGTCTGTAAGGGCAAGGCTTGCCGACACCGTGGCAGGCGAGTGGCTGAAGGCCTGTGAGCTGATGTTTGTCCCGTTGTTTTCGCCTGACAGCGAGCTTGAAAGGCTTAAAAAAGAGGGATATTCTGTGGGTGTGGAGATACCGAGAGGAATGTTTGCAAACGAGGACAGAATATCAAAACGGCTCAGCGAGGTGAAAAATCTCGGCATAACCGATGTGCTTTGCCACAATATCGGCGCCGTTTATCTTGCAAAGGAGTCGGGTCTTACCGTTCACGGCGGCTTCGGTCTGAATTTAGTTAACACCTTTGACCTTTTGTGGGCGGAGGAGTACGGAATATGCGATGTTGAGCTTAGCTTTGAGCTGACCTTTTCAAGGATAAACAGGCTCGGCGGCAATATCGACAGAGGTATAATCAGCTACGGACATCTGCCGCTTATGCTGTGCAGAACCTGTCCTGTCAAAAACGGAGGTACGAGCTGCAAATCCTGCAAAAATCAATTAAAAATGCAGGACAGAAAGGGCAAGAGCTTTTTCCTCGTATGCGACGGAATATGAACCGAGGTGCTAAATTACCTGCCTCTTTATATTGCCGAGGAGGAATTATCAAAACTTTCCACATCTTTTAACATTTTGCGTTTCACTGTGGAAAACTATGTGGAAACCGTTGAAAACATCTCAGATTTCAACGCATTTTTGATGTTGAAACAGGATTTGACGAGAGGTTTATACAGACGGGGTGTTGAATAGTTTGTCAAAAGTGTTGAAAGACTTAATATTTGTTTAAGGAATTATTTAATTTTCCTCATATGAAAATTACAATTTGGTAATATTCCCGTGGAAAATTTTAATTTGGAAATAATAATTTTTTAATGAAAGAAAAATTCAAAAATTGCAGGAAAATGAAGGATGGTAAAGATGAAATTAAAAATAAAGAAGCTAAAGCCAAACGCCAAAATTCCCAAAAGAGCCACAAACGGCTCTGCCGGAATGGACTTATATGCTTGTATTGACAACAGTATCACGCTTGCTCCCGGTCAGCTTGCAATGGTGCCCACCGGACTTGCCATAGAGCTTCCCGACAATACCTCAGCTGCGTTTTTGTATGCGAGAAGCGGACTGGGCGTAAAGCACGGAATCTGCCTGTCAAACGGAGTCGGTGTGATTGACAGCGACTACAGAGGAGAAATCTGCGTGGGACTGTGCAATGTTTCCGACAAGCCCTATGTTATCGCTCCCGATGAACGGGTGGCTCAGATGGTAATAGCTCCCGTGATTACACCCGAAATTGTTGAGGCTGACGAGCTTGGCGATACCCAGAGGGGTGAAGGCGGCTTCGGCTCAACAGGCAGCCATTGATTCGCTGTAGGCTGCTTGTTACAAAGTAGCTGAAAAATTCGACAGGATAGGGTTGAAACAGAAGCATTGCGGTAATATAATAAGGGAAACTCTGAAATAATTACGATAAAATCTTTTTGCGCAGCTTGCTCTCATATCTTCCGCCGGCAAGACAAAAAATCCTCGTGATGCGTCGGCATTACTGCGGTTTATTTGTCCGGTTTGACAAACAGTACAGCCTTGCAATATAAGCAAAAAAGATTTAATCAGCGTCTAATATGGTATTATTACGGCAGAAAAGGAGCTGAAAAAATGTTTTCATTTTCAAAGGATATAGGAATAGACCTTGGCACAGCCAACACGCTTGTGTGTATCAAGGGCAAGGGAATAATTCTTCGGGAGCCGTCTGTGGTTGCGGTTGATATGAGAACCGATAATGTTTTGGCGGTTGGCTCGCAGGCAAAGGATATGATAGGAAGAACACCCGGCTCAATCGTTGCTGTTCGCCCTCTTAAGGACGGAGTAATTGCCGATTTCGGAATAACTGCAAAAATGCTTCAGCACTTCATCAAAAAGGCAGTAAAGCCCGGAATTTTCAGCAAGCCGAGGGTGGTTATCTGTATGCCCACCGGTGTTACCGAGGTCGAGAGAAAGGCGGTTGAGGACGCCGCCTATCAGGCAGGCGCAAAGCCTCCGGTGGTTTTAATTGAGGAGCCGATGGCGGCGGCTATCGGTGCAGGATTGCCTGTTGACGAGCCAATGGGCAGCATGGTGGTAGATATCGGCGGAGGTACAAGCGAGGTTGCCGTAATATCACTGGGAGACATTGTTACTGCCTGCTCGGTGAGGGTTGCGGGAGATAAGCTTGACGAAGCCATAATGACCTATATCAAGAAAAATTATAACCTGCTCATCGGCGAGAGAACAGCCGAGAATATTAAGATAAAAATAGGCTCAGCCTACCCTTATGAGGGAGAGGGAAGTCTTACCGTCAAGGGCAGAAATCTGCTTGACGGACTTCCCAAGGATATCACAATCACTGCGGCTCAGGTCAGAGAGGCAATTTCTGATCCTCTTATGACAATAGTTGAAGCTATAAAAACTACTCTTGAAAAAACTCCTCCTGAGCTTTCTGCGGATATTATCGACAGCGGAATTATGCTCACCGGCGGAGGTGCGCTTATCAGAGGTCTTGATATGCTTATTATGCAGCAGACCGGTATGCCCGTTCATATCGCCGAAAGACCGCTTGACTGTGTTGTTGACGGCGCAGGAAAGAGGCTGGGCAGGATTGACACCTCGAAGTATAAGCATAACAGATAATAACGGATAAAAGGCAATAACGCTTTTTGAGTGCGGTATTGCCCAAAGCCTCGGAGAGGTATTCCGAGGCTTGTGTGATTTTATGAAGCTATGAAAATGAAACTACATAACAAAAATTTTAAAGCGCTCCTGATAACACTCTCAATAATTATTGTGCTGAGCATTTTTTCTTCATTCGGCTCCTCGGTTGTTTCAAGTGCTGTAAGCTTTCTGACGAAGGGTCTTTTTCAGGTTACTGCCCTTGCAACCGCCTCGCCCGACACACCGAGCGCACAGGAGCTTGAAAAGGAAAACGCAAGGCTCAGGCAGGAAAATGCCGAGCTTCGGGAGCAGCTTGTCGATTACTATGATGTAAAGGCGGAAAATGATAGGCTCAACAGCTATTACGGACTGAAAAAACAGAATCCGTCATATGAGATTGTGCCTGCAAGCGTGATTATGCGTGACGCAAACGATGATTTTTACTCTTTTACCTTAGACGCAGGCTCAACACTCGGAGTAAAGGTAAACGATCCCGTTATTACGGAAAACGGACTTGTCGGCTGGGTTTACAGGGTTGACGCTGTGAGCTGTAAGGTGAAAACCATACTGTCACCCGACACCAAGGCGGCTGCGCTGGATAAGCAATCCTCAGACAGCGCAGTTGTAAGCGGCAGCGCAGGACTGTGCGATGATAATTTGACAAGGCTTGATAAGCTGGCTGAGAATCACAGAGTGAAACAGGGAGACATAATTGTTACCTCCGGCACAGGAGGAGTTTATCCGCCCAATCTGATTATCGGCAAGGTCAGGGAAACAGGATTTAATAAATACGATTCGTCAAGGTATGCGATAATTGAGCCTTATGAGGATATAAGACGGGTGACTGCGGCGGCAGTGATAACGGATTTTGACACGAAGGGCAAGGTTGAAAGACAGAAATGACAAAAACGGTATTTTTCAGACGCTTCGGTCTTGGCTTGCTTGTACTCGTGATGTTTGTTTTGCAGGCATCTTGTGCTGTTTTGCCGGAAATTTTCGGAAGCAGGCCGCTTTTGCTTCCTGCACTTTCCTTTGCGGTTGCTTTAAATGAGGACAAGGTGCCGTCGCTTATATTCGGTGCAGTCTGCGGTGCGCTGACCGATCTGGCGTCTGGCGGCACAATAGGATATTTTGCGGTTGTGCTGACGCTCATTTGTTATTTTGAGTCGCATATATTTTCAAATATCCTTGTTCCTAATTTTGTTTCCGCCTTTCTTTTCGCCGCCGCTGCAACGGCTGTATCGGTCGGCGGATACTTTTTGATATTTAGGCTGGCTGCCTCGGCTGACAGCTGGCAT
>CALYYZ010000073.1 GCA_945607165.1 uncultured Ruminococcus sp.
AATGTTCAGAACGATTCTTCCCTCGGCATCAAAATCATCTCGCCAGCTGGGACGAATCAAAAGATTGCGACCGACCTTAATGGGATTGAAGTACTTTTTCCAGTTATTGCGCCAATCCTCCTCAACACAGTCAAGAAGCTCAATTTCGTGAGCTATCCCTTGTGCATTGTATCTCTCGGAAAGAAAGGCGACAGCCTCTGAGGGAGAGACATCAGGCTCAAGATAGATATGAACAAAGGCCTTTTGTCTGTCCTTGCCTAAAAGCTCCTCGTCAATCAGGTCAATGTGAGCAATTTCCTCCACCGTCTGTTCAAGATTGGTGTAGTCCTCTATATATATTCCGTAGGGCACAACAATATTCGCAATGTCGCTCGCCCTGTCAATATCCTTTGCGTTCACCGCAATTTTAATTTCAGTCCATTTTTCCATAAAAAACCTATATCAAAGTAAAGCTGTATTTTGTGTGAAAAAATTTATAATGCCCGCTCAGTTGCACTCGTGCTCACGCTTTCTTATTGCCTGTGTATTTTATATATGCACTGTCAAATCCGGCTGCTTTAACCTTTGGCAGCATTTCGGCAGCCTCTTCCTTCGTTGCATATTCGCCGGCAGAAACTACATACCAATGCTCCGGGGACAGATTTTCCCAATCGGTCGTTTCATAGACCTGGGCGTCAAATCCGCAGTCCCGTGCAGCGTTTGCAGTCTTATCTGCCTCGCTTTGAATGTGAGAAGCGGAAATCCAAATCCCGTAGAAGGCTGACGGTGCATTTTCTTCGTCAGAGGTTTTACTGCCTGTTGTTATGTCGGGAAGCTCTCTTGCCTCAATGCCGCCGTGCCTTGCTTCTTCATCGGAAGGCACTTCTCCGCAGGCTGAAATTATTGTTATCATACAAAGCGAAAACAAAGCGATGATTAATTTACTTTTTAACTTCACTCAAAATCCCCCTTTTTGTCAGTTCTGCTTATATTAACCGAGCTTAAAAGAACTTTTCATCAGTCGTTCATCAGTCGTTGAACAGCTTTTTGAGCTTGTCGAAAAAGCTTCTCTTTTGCGCATAATTCTTATCCGTTGTAGCCGAGTCAAGCTGCTTAACAAGCTCCTTTTGCTTATTGTTAAGGTTTTTAGGCACCTCAACAACAATTCTTACAAACTGGTCGCCCTTGCCCCTGCCGTTGAGGTGAGGAACTCCTCTGCCCTTGAGCTTAAACACACTGCCCGGCTGAGTGCCCTCCTGAATACTATAGGACACCTTGCCGTCAAGGGTAGGAACAGTAAGCTCGCAGCCGAGCACAGCCTGAGTGAAGGTGATGGGCATATCAAACCAGATATCGTCGCCTCTGCGCTCAAAAAGCTGGTGAGGACGAACATTTACATACAGGTGAAGATCCCCTGCCGGTCCGTTGTTGGAGCCAGCGTTTCCTCTGCCGGAAACATTCAGAATCTGCTGATCCTTTATTCCTGCCGGAATAGTAACATCAACGCTCTTGCTCTTGCGTTGTCTGCCTGTGCCGCCGCAGCTCTTGCACGGATCGTCTATTATTTTTCCCTTGCCCCGGCAGGCGTCACAGGTTCTTTGAGTCTGGACAACGCCGAAGGGTGTTCTTTGATTTATTGTAACTCTGCCCGAGCCGCCGCAGGCTGAACAGGTTTTCGGAGTTGAGCCTGCCTTGGCTCCCGTTCCGTTACAATCCGAGCAGGTGGACACGCAGTTATAATTAACGGTTTTCTTGCAGCCCTTAGCAGCTTCCTCGAAGGATATATTTATGCTGGCTTCAACATCGCTTCCACGAGTCGGAGCATTCGCATTTGCCGAGCGTCTGCCGCCGAAGCCTCCGAAAAAGCTTGAAAAGATGTCGTCAAGGTCAATATCCTGTCCGAACGGACTTCCTCCGCCTGCACCGCCGCCGAAGTTAGGATCGACACCTGCATGGCCGAACTGGTCATAGCGAGCTCGTTTCTGACTGTCGGACAGCACCTCATAGGCTTCGTTTACCTCTTTAAACTTTTCCTCGCAGTCCTTATCATTTGGGTGCAGATCCGGATGATATTTCTTGGCGCTTACTCTGTATGCTTTTTTAATTTCATCATCGCTTGCGCCCTTTTGTACTCCGAGCACCTCATAATAATCTCGTTTTTCTGCCATATATTATGCACCTGCTTTGTTTGTATGTTTTGTCATTTGCTACACAAGCCCTAATCTATGATTAGCATTACTCGGTAATTGACAGCTATATTTATACACTACACAGCCATACAGTAGATGTATGAAAGCATACACCTTAAAGGAGCTGTACGAAAATATTTTCCGCACAGCTCCTTACGGTAGTATATAATACTAGTAATAAGCTATGAAACATTATAGCTTAATTATTTGTTATCGTCAACATCTGTGAAATCAGCGTCGTAAACATTAGGATCGCCGCCGTTGTTGGGCTGGGCGCCCATATCGGGATTTACTGTCTGAGTAGGATCTCCCTGAGGAGCAGCCTGCTGATACAGCTTTGCAGAAACCTCGTACAGTGCCTTCTGCAGCTCCTCTTTTGCAGCCTTCATAAGCTCTGCGTCACTCTTTGAAACAGCTTCCTTAAGAGCAGAGGTTTTTGCATTGATGTTGTCCTTATCAGCCTGATCGAGCTTGTCGCCGCTTTCGTTTACGAGCTTTTCAGCCTGGTAAACCATATTTTCAGCCTCGTTCTTTGCGTCAACCTCTTCACGGCGCTTCTTATCCTCGGCAGCATATTGCTCTGCGTCCTTAACTGCCCTGTCAATATCCTCCTTGCTCATATTTGTAGATGATGATATTGTAATCTTCTGCTCCTTGCCTGTGCCGAGATCCTTTGCGGATACATTTACGATACCGTTTGCGTCAATATCAAAGGTAACCTCAATCTGGGGTACACCGCGCATTGCGGGAGCTATGCCTGTAAGAGCAAAAAGACCGAGCTGCTTATTGTCACGGGCAAACTCTCGCTCACCCTGGAGTACATTGATTTCAACCTGAGTCTGATTGTCGGCAGCAGTTGAGAAAATCTGACTCTTCTTTGTGGGTATGGTTGTGTTTCTGTCGATAATCTTTGTCATTACACCGCCCATTGTTTCAACACCGAGTGAAAGGGGAGTAACATCAAGGAGAAGAAGACCGTCAACCTCGCCGCCGAGAACGCCTGCCTGAATAGAAGCGCCGATAGCAACGCACTCGTCAGGGTTAATGCCCTTGAAGGGATCCTTGCCGATGAGCTTCTTAACAGCCTCCTGAACAGCGGGGATTCTTGAAGAGCCGCCGACCATAAGAACCTTGTCGATCTGACCTATCTGCAGACCGGAGTCGGAAAGTGCGGAACGGACGGGACCCATTGTAGCTTCTACCAAATCAGCTGTGAGTTCGTCAAACTTCGCTCTTGTAAGAGTGAGGTCAAGGTGCTTCGGTCCTGTCTGGTCAGCAGTGATAAAGGGAAGGTTGATTGAAGATGTTGTAACACCCGAAAGCTCAATCTTTGCCTTTTCTGCAGCTTCCTTAAGTCTTTGCATAGCCATCTTGTCGCTTGAAAGGTCGATTCCTGTTTCTGTTTTAAAGGAAGCTACCATCCAGTCGATGATTCTCTTGTCGAAGTCATCGCCGCCCAGACGGTTGTTACCTGCTGTTGCAAGTACCTCCTGAACGCCGTCGCCCATTTCGATGATAGACACATCGAAGGTGCCGCCACCGAGGTCATAAACCATAACCTTTTGGTCGTTTTCTTTGTCTACACCATAGGAAAGAGCAGCTGCTGTAGGCTCGTTGATGATTCTCTTTACATCAAGACCTGCAATTTTACCTGCGTCCTTGGTAGCCTGACGCTGTGCGTCGGTAAAGTAAGCGGGAACTGTAATTACTGCCTGAGTAACTGTTTCACCGAGGTAAGCCTCTGCGTCTGCCTTGAGTTTCTGAAGAATCATTGCTGAGATTTCCTGGGGTGTATAGTTCTTACCGTCGATGGAAACCTTATGAGAAGTACCCATCTCACGCTTGATTGAAGACACTGTTCTTTCGGGGTTGGTAATAGCCTGGCGCTTTGCAACCTGACCTACCATTCTTTCGCCGTCCTTTGAAAAAGCAACAACCGACGGAGTTGTTCTTGCACCCTCTGCGTTAGCGATTACAACGGGCTCGCCGCCTTCGATTACTGCTACGCAGGAGTTTGTTGTACCTAAATCTATACCTATTGTCTTTGCCATAATGAATTCCTCCAAAATATAATATTTAATAGTATTATTTACATTTACTGTTTATTGTTGATACTGCTTTTCAGGCTCAGCCCTTTTAATCGCAGTTTGCAACCTGAACCATTGCGTGGCGAATGATTTTATCGCCTATTTTATAGCCGGTCTGGAAAACCTGAGCCAAGGCATTCTCGCCCAGCTCCTCGCTCTCGATTTTTGAGATTGCATTGTGGAGATTCGGATCAAAGGTATCGCCGATTTCACCGAAAACCTCAATTTTGAGCTTTTCAAAGGACTTTGCAAGCTGATTTGAAATAAGCTCCACACCCTTCAGAATTTCGGGGTCTGCGTCCTTTAAATTGTCAAGAGCCATTCTCACACTGTCGGCAACGGGAAGCAGCTCCGTTACCGCCTTTGCCGTTGCGTCGTCATAAAGGGACAGCTTTTCACTTGCCGTGCGCTTGCGGTAGTTATCATACTCTGCGGCAAGCCTCATATACTTATCCTTCTGTGCTTCAAGCTCTGTTTCAAGCTCCTTTACCTTTGCTTCGTTTTCATCAACGGTCTGTGAAGCAGCTTCCTGAGCATTTTCAGCTTCCAAAGTCTGCTCCTCGTTTACTGCTGCCTGTTCCTCGGCAGGCTTGTTATCCTTTTTCTTAGCCATTTGTTATCCTCCTTCAAGGATTTATATTTGTGCAAGCTCACCTATAAGCCTTCCCACACATTCTGCAATACATTCAAGTATGGGAATTGTTCTTGCGTAATTCATCCTAAGCGGCCCTATTGCCGCCAAAACTCCCGATGAACCGCTGTCAACACTGTAGCGTGTTGACACCACTGCGCTTTCGGCAAGCTCTGTTCTGCTGTTTTCATTTCCCAGAAGCACCGAGGTGCTTTGCGGAAGATTCATAAGCATTGACGAAAAGTCATGCTCGTTTGTCAAAAAATCAAACATTCTTCTTGCGCTTATGATATCAAGCTCTTCAAGAGATATAAGCTTTGTAAAGCCGCTGTGGCACACGCTGATTTCTCCTGCGCTTTTTGCTGCCTCCATAACCGCCGTAAGCACCGACGGCATCAAAAGTGAAATCTCGCCGAACTTTGCCGCTGCGGTCTGAATAAAAGGTCGGTTAACCGACCTCAGTCTTATTCCTGAAAATACATCGTTCAGAGCCTTATCAAAAACCTCTAATATTTCAGGGGTGATAAGGAACTCGCATCTGAAAAGCTTTGTTTTGATTACACCGTTTGAGGCAACCAAAATCACCATTGCTGTATGTGCGCCTGTCTGGACAAAACTTAGCCGATGTATTCGGCTGTTCTCTCCGTCCGGAGTAGTAGCCGCACCTATAAGGTCGGTAAATTCACAGACAAGCTGCGAAGCTCCCCGAAGGATATTCTCCGGAGAATCCGCCCTTTCATACAGATAGGTTTCAATAAAGTATCGTCCGCCGTCTGAAATCGGTCGGGGCTTCATCACATAATCAATGTAATATCTGTATGCCTGCCGTGTGGGTATTCTTCCGGCAGAGGTGTGAGGCTGCGTCAGGAATCCCATATTTGTCAAATCTGCCATTTCGTTTCGCACCGTAGCCGAGGAAGCTTTAAGCCCCGTCTCGTTTATCAGTGATTTTGAGCCTATCGGCTCGCCGTACTTTATATAGCTTTCAACCACGGCAGATAGGATTTTATGTTTTCTTTCAGCCAGCACCATACCGTTCACCTCACTGTTTTGAAGTCGGTTTTGCTGTTTTAGCACTCGTGTTGGTAGAGTGCTAATCACTTTATTCATACTATAATACCAAAGTCAGGAAAAGTCAAGCGATTTTTTAAAAATTTTACCTTATTTTTCTGTCAGCCTGTTTTACGGTGTAATTTTACCTGTGCATTTACTCGCACACCTGCTAAACAAATCCCCTGTCTAAAGCACTTGATTTATCCGTTGTAATGAGTTATAATTACCTTACATTTGACATTTTGAAAGGAACGGTATATATATGAAAAAACTATTTGCCGCTGTTTTATCAATAGGAATCATTGCGTCAGCACTTGCAGGCTGCGGATATCAGGACGCTCTTGATGCTGCAAACTCTAAAAGCAGCTCCTCGGCCGTCTCAAAAGAGTCCGAAAGCACCAAGGAGGTAAAGCCTGAGGAATACAGCAAAAATCTGGGAGGACTTATCGACTACTTTGCGGATCTCGGATACTTGGTAATGAAGGACAATAAGCTTGATGAATCTAAGGCTATGGTGATGAATCATACTCTTATCGGAGCCAAGGAAGGCAAAAAATTTGCCACAACCGTAGCAAATAAGCCTGTATACATTGAGCTTTATGAATTTGATAAAAAGCCCAACGACACCGCCTTAAGCGTAATAAGATCAGTTGAGGAAACGGGGCAGTTTCAAATCATCAACCTTGATCCCGTAAAGGCATATGTCTCAGAAAACGATCAGTTTCTGATGATATATTCCGACGCAAGCATTGACGACAGCAATCCCGACAAGACCACAGAGAATTATGTTAATCGCAATAAGGTGATTGAAAGCTTTAAAAAATTTATTTAATTTCTTTTGCAATACCGCCGGCCGAAACAAAGCCGGCGGCTTTCTTTTGAAGCAAAAACACTGAAGGGCTACTAATAAAAAGCAGACAATTTTTGCGGTCTGATTTCCTGAGTGCTGCGTTGTCGTCCTTGTCTTGCGAAAATTATCCTCGCAAATATCAGATAAATTGCAAAAAAACCTTGACAAATCGGGATTTACAGGGTTATAATTGTAAATCGTGGAGTAATCTGTAATTGCGCCTTCAGGGCGTTGGCTCGGATTATCTGCGAAATGCTTTTATAAGCAGTTTTTCAATTCTTAATAGTGAGGAAAGGAGGAAAAATATGCCTACATTTAACCAGTTGGTACGCAAGGGTAGAGAGGTTTCTGAAAAGAAGGCAAAGGCTCCCGCACTTTTAAAGGGCTGGAACTCAAAGAAGCGTGTTGCCATTGACCAGAGCTCTCCTCAGAAGAGAGGCGTTTGTACTGCCGTAAAGACAGCTACACCTAAAAAGCCTAACTCGGCTCTCAGAAAGATTGCCAGAGTAAGACTTTCAAACGGAATCGAAGTCAGTTCCTATATCCCCGGTATTGGCCACAACCTACAGGAACACTCAGTTGTTCTTATCCGTGGCGGACGCGTAAAAGACTTACCCGGTGTGCGTTACCATATCATCCGCGGTACTCTTGATGCTCAGGGTGTTACAGGTCGTATGCAGTCACGTTCAAAATATGGCGCAAAGCGTCCTAAGAAAGGTAAATAAGGAATTGACAAAACTCTCTTAACTTAGATTATAAGTTCTGCTATGCGGCAGAAGCTTTCTTATATATTAATGAAGCTTTTGTTGGCATACGGGAGTTTGTCGCTTTCGAGTACCTATGATATCTCAATTATTGTGAAGGAGGGAAGCAAAGTGCCAAGAAGAGGTTCTATTGCGAAGCGTGATGTATTACCAGATCCGCTTTATAATTCAAAACTTGTAACTCGTCTTATCAACAATATTATGTACGACGGAAAGAAGGGCGTTGCTCAGAAGATCGTTTACGGTGCATTTGATATTATTGCTGAAAAGACAGGTAATAACCCGCTTGAGGTTTTTGAGCAGGCAATGGAAAATGTTATGCCTGTTCTCGAGGTAAAGGCTCGCCGTGTCGGCGGTGCTACTTACCAGGTTCCTATGGAGGTTCGTCCCGAAAGACGCCAGACACTCGGTCTTCGTTGGATTTCAACCTACTCAAGAGCCCGCAGTGAAAAGACAATGAAGGAAAGACTTGCAGGAGAAATTCT
>CALYYZ010000074.1 GCA_945607165.1 uncultured Ruminococcus sp.
CTTGGTATGACAACGAGAACTCATACACAAGCCAGATGGTTAGAACAATCAAATACTTTGCTGAATTAGGTTAATTTGCGACTTAAATCATAAAATCAGCAATTCGGGCTGACTCTTTCGAGTCGGCCCGTTTTTTATTTGAAGGGCGCAACTGATCGGGCAATATAATTTTTTTGTTTGATAAGATTCTTCTGTATATTACATTTTATAATTCTCAATAATATAAACACACAATATACAGCTTGTTGTAGTTTCTTATCAAACAAAAAAGGACTGCCGAAGCAGCCCTTTTTATTATTTATTGTTTTTTGCCGGCAAACAAATTACTTCTTGTAGCTTGTGTGCCAAATCTCCTTTGCGTACTCAACAATAGCACGGTCTGAAGAGAACTTGCCTGCGTTTGCAACATTCATAAGGCACTTCTTGCCGAACTCTTTGCGGTTTGCATAGTCAGCGTTAGCCTTAATCTTTGCGTCAACATAGAGGGGAAGATCATAGATAAGGAAGTAATGATCTGCTGCATGCCATGATGTACCCTTGAGAAGTGCGTCATGAAGCTCCTTGAAGCTGCCCTCGCCCTGTGCGCCGTCATCGTCAAATGTGCCGTCGATAAGAGTGTCGATAACTCTCTTGATTTCGGGGTTAGCGTCATAGAGAGCCTTGGGATTGTAGCCCTCAGCCTTGAGTTTTTCGATATCCTCAACTCTTGCGCCGAAGATGTACTCGTTCTCCTCGCCTGCACACTCGGCAATCTCGATGTTTGCGCCGTCATATGTGCCCAGAGTAACAGCACCGTTGAGCATAAACTTCATATTACCTGTACCTGAAGCCTCAAGACCTGCTGTTGAGGTCTGCTCTGAAATGTCGGCAGCAACAACAATCTTTTCAGCGTAGGAAACATTGTAGTTTGAAATGAAGTAAACCTGAAGAAGATCCTTTGTGTCGGGGTCATTGTTTACAAGGTTTGCAATCTCGTTGATATACTTGATAATAGCCTTTGCTCTTGCATAGCCGGGAGCAGCCTTTGCACCGAAGATAAAGGTTGTGGGAGTCCAGTTTTCGAGCTTCTTCTCCTTGAGTCTGAAATAGATTGTCATAATGGAGAAAGCGTTTAAGAGCTGTCTCTTGTACTCGTGAAGTCTCTTTACCTGAATATCGAAGATAGAATCGGGGTTCACATCGAAGCCGTCCATCTTCTTAATATACTCGGCAAGCTGAACCTTCTTTTTCTTCTTTATATTATTGAACTTTGTAATTGTTCTTGCGTCCATACAATCGTTGAGCTTTGAGAGAAGTGAAAGGTCAACGAGCCACTCGTCTGAGCCTACCTTTTCTGTGATGAGGGCAGAAAGCTCAGGGTTGCAAAGACCGAGCCAACGGCGCTGTGTGATACCGTTAGTCTTGTTCTGGAATCTTTCGGGATATACCTGATACCATTCCTTGAGAACATCGTCCTTGAGAATCTCTGTGTGGAGCTGTGCAACGCCGTTTACATAGGTTGCGGAATATGTTGCAAGTCTTGCCATATGAACAACATTGCCGTCGATAATACGCATCTTAGCCTTAAGCTCCTCGCTTACACCCTTTGCTGTAAGCTCCTCCTGGCACTTGTTTGCGATAAGGCAGATGATGTGATAGATTTCGGGAATAACCTGAGTCATAAGGTCAGCAGGCCACTTCTCAAGAGCCTCTCCCAATACTGTATGGTTAGTATATGCACAGGTCTTTCTTGCAATCTCAAATGCCTCGTCAAATGTCATACCCTCAGCCATAAGAAGTCTTACTAGCTCGGGAACGCAGGAAACGGGGTGAGTATCGTTAAGCTGAATAGCGTTTTCCTTGGCAAAGAAGCTGAAATCGTTGCCGTGCTTTGCCTTGTAGCGGCGCATAATGTCCTGAAGCGAAGCAGAGCAGAAGAAATACTGCTGCTTAAGACGGAGCACCTTGCCCTCGTACTTATTATCATTGGGATAAAGAACCTTTGAGATATTCTCGGCGTCGTTCTTCTCCTTAACAGCCTTGTCATACTCAGTGTTATTAAATTCAGTAAAATCAAATTCGTTTACAGCCTCTGACTGCCACAGACGAAGAGTGTTGATGTTGTCGGTTTTGCAGCCGATAACAGCCATATCATATGGAACGGCCTTTACTGTCTGATCCTTGAACTTAACTGTAACAGCCTCGTCCTCAACACGAACACACCAGGGGTCATCAAATCTCTGCCAGTTATCGGCAACCTCTACCTGATAGCCGTCCTCGATAAGCTGTTTGAAAAGACCGTATTTGTAGCGGATTCCGTAGCCGTCAAGCGGAACCTCCTGAGTAGCCGCACTGTCAAGGTAGCAGGCAGCAAGTCTTCCGAGACCGCCGTTGCCCAAAGCCGCATCGTCGATATCCTCAAACACATTAATGTCAACGCCCTTTTTCTTGAGCATCTTCTTGACATCCTCAAGAATACCAAGGCAGTAGAGGTTGTTGTACATCATTCTGCCCATAAGGAACTCTGCTGAGAAATAATAGGCTCTGCGTTCTTTGTTGTGCTTTGCCTTGCTCTTTGCCCAATTATCTGCAATTTCACCCATAACAGCCTTGCCGAGTGAAAGGTGAAGCTCTGAGGGAGTAAGCTCCTCAACCTTCTTGCAGTACATTGACTGTGCTGTAAGCTCAAGCTTTTCCATTATATTACCCATTTTTTAGTCCTCCAATCGTCCGCTGTTTACAGACATTGATTTTAATTTATCTGCAAGCTCATCTGTGAGAGCATCGCTGTTAAGACGCCAAACCCAGTTACCGCCCAGGGTTGAGGGAATGTTCATTCTTGCCTCTGTGCCGAGACCGAGAATATCCTGCATGGGTACAATAGCCATATCCGCCTTGCTTTCGTATGCGGTGCGGATAAGTCCCCAGTTAAACGGCTCGTCGTCTGCCATTTTGCAATAGCTTCTTGCGAAGGCAACATCCTCGGGCTTTGCAGTTTCAAGCCAGCCCATAACAGTATCATTGTCATGAGTTCCGGTGTATACCACGCAGTTGTTTGTATAATTATGAGGAAGATAGTCGTTTTCCTCGCCGCTGTCAAAAGCAAACTCCAAAACCTTCATTCCCGGATAGCCTGTCTGCTCCATAAGCTCGGTTACATCGGGAGTAAGAGTTCCGAGGTCCTCGGCAACAATGTCAATTTTGCCAAGCTCCTCCTCCATCATTTCAAAGAACTTTATTCTCGGTCCATCAATCCACTCGCCGTTGATTGCATTTTCAGCGGGATAAGGAATGGAGTAATAGCTCGCAAAGGCTCTGAAGTGGTCTATTCTTGTTATATCATAAAGCTTTGAAGCCGCCTTGATTCTTTCAAACCACCATTCGTAATCCGTCTGCTCAAGGTAATCCCAATCGTAAAGAGGATTTCCCCAAAGCTGACCTGTTTCGGAAAAATAGTCGGGCGGGCAGCCTGCAACGGCAATCGGATCACCATCGTCATAGAGCTGGAACAGCTCGGGATTTGCCCAGGTGTCTGCGCTGTCCATAGCAACATAAATCGGCATATCACCCAAAATCTTAATTCCGAGACCGTTTACATATGCTCTGAAGCTTTCCCACTGCTCATAAAACTTGAACTGCACAAACTTCCAGAAATCAACATCTTCCTTTAGCTTGCGTTCATAACGCCTTACAGCAGCATCCTCGTGCATTTTGATTTCCTCATCGGGCCACTCGGTCCAAGAAACCATATTGAAGCTGCTCTTAACAGCCATATAAAGAGCATAGTTTTTAATCCACTTGCTGTTCTTGCGCTTAAAGGAAGTAAAAGCCTTTTGATCCTTTGTCTTGAAATTATTATACGCAATTCTCAGTGCTTTAAATCGGCTGTTGTAAATTTTTTCATAATCCACCTCGGCACTGCTTGAGCCCCAATCAAAGCTGTCAAGCTCAGCCTTGGTGATAAGACCCTCCTCGCAAAGAGTGTCAAGGTCGATCATATAGGGGTTGCCTGCATAGGTTGAAAATGACTGATACGGCGAATCGCCGTAGCTTGTCGGACCAACGGGGAGAATCTGCCAAACAGTCTGTCCTGCCTTTTTGAGGTAGTCGGCAAACTTTCGAGCCTCCTTGCCGATGGTGCCGATTCCGTAGGGTGACGGAAGCGAAGTAATCGAGAGAAGAACACCTGCGCTTCTTGCCATTAAAATCAACTCCATTCTGACGGATATTAAGGAAGCACCGATTAAATCGCTTAGCATATTGCGCCGTCGGATTTTTGGCAAGCCGGCGGTAAATATGCAAGCAAGCTGTGCAAACAGCTTTCAGCGTGATTTATTAAACGGTTCCTTAGATTTTATAAACTGCGGGAATCGGAATAAAACGCCACGCAAACCCACAGTATCAATTAGATTCTATCATATATGATTAAATTTTACAAGTTATTTTTTCAACATTTAACTGTCCTATTTAGCTCTCCTTATCAATTTCCTGCAAAACAGTATACAAAACCGCCGCACACGCAAGCCTTCTTATTTTCATTCGTGAGTCGCTTTTGCCGGCAGCCGAGCTGAAATCAAGCTTTACCGGATAATCAAAATCGCCTGTGCTTATTCCCATATATACCAAACCTACAGGCTTATCCTTTGTTCCGCCCGTAGGCCCTGCAATGCCGGTGGTGCTGACCCCGATATCTGCACCGGACAGCAGCCTTACTCCTCTCGCCATTTCTGTCGCCGTCTGATAAGACACTGCGCCGTATGCCTTCAGCGTTTCATTTTTTACGCCAAGAAGCCTGTGCTTTATCTCGTTTGAATATGAACAAACTCCGCAGTCAAACACCTCGCTTGAGCCGCTGACTCGGGTTATTGCTTCGCTTATCAGCCCTCCGGTACAGCTTTCTGCCGTAGCAACCCTTTTTCCCTTATTGCAAAGCTCGCTTACCACCCTGTCCTGAAGGGTTTCAGGGTCAAGCCCCTCATTTGTCAAAAGCATATTAAGCTCTTTTTCCGTAATCACAGTCATAATAATTCCTCCGCAAACAGTTTTTTCCGCTAACCTAAATAATACTCTTTCTGCTTAATCCGTGTCAAGCATATCATAATTCAGGTTTCCGCAAAAGCTTCTTCGTTTTTTGCAAAAAATATAGAATTTTACGGCTATATATGCTATAATTTGTATCAATGAGGAGAAATGAGGCGGTAATATGTCAAGAAGGCTGTTTTGCGAAATCAGTCCGACTTGCTATGCAATTTCCATGAAAAAGGAAATCCTTCGCAGACACATCAAAAATCTTTTCAGCAAGGATAAAATTGCAAGGACAAAATCA
The DNA here is from genome assembly GCA_945607165.1 of uncultured Ruminococcus sp. Classification (GTDB taxonomy): domain Bacteria; phylum Bacillota; class Clostridia; order Oscillospirales; family Acutalibacteraceae; genus Ruminococcoides. The sequence continues at coordinate 5,306 of CALYYZ010000074.1, forward strand.
GAAAAGGAGCTTCCCGTAATTGTCAAGGGTCACAGCTCGATTTTGCTCAGAAAGCTTAGCGGAGTTGATATGAGACTTCAGGAAAACAAGGCGACTAACATTCAGCTCGCCTGTGAAAAAATCAACGGAATTGTCATTCATCCCGGAGAAACCTTTTCATATTGGTCGAGCATAGGCAAGCCTACGAAAAGAAAGGGCTACAAGGAGGGTCTGCTCATTATGAGCAACGGAATGTCCTCGGGAATCGGCGGCGGACTTTGTCAGATGGGCAATATGATTCACTGGCTTGTGCTCAACAGTCCTCTTGAGGTAACGGAGCTTCATCACCACTCCGACGCTCTTTTCCCCGACGAAAGACGGCGAGTTCCCTTCGGCACAGGCACCTCTGTGTGCTACAACAGTGTTGACTACAGATTCAAAAACAATCAGGACTGTGATGTTCAGCTGCTTGTGTGGATAGAAAACGGAGAGCTGTGCGGTGAGCTGAGAAGCGAAAAGGCTTTTCCCTGTCGCTACAGGCTGATTGAGGAAAACCACCATTTCAGAAAAGAGGGCGAAAAATACTATCGCATCTCTCAGGTGTACCGTGAGGTCATCGACAAAAAAAGCGGTGAAAAGCTTGCCAAGGAGCTTATTCTGGACAACCATTCTCAGGTTATGTACGACTATGCTCTGATACCAAAGGAACAGATTCAAAATGATAATTGATAAATTAAAGTCTGCGGCAAAAAGCTTTCCGGACAGAATCGCCTACAAGGTCAAAAGCGACTTTATTACCTACAGCGAATTAATAAGCCGTGCAGAAAAATACTCCCTGCTCCTGAAAAAGCAGGGCAGCTCGCCGGTGATAATCTACGGGCACAAGGAAATAAGCGTAATTGTTAGCATATTATCCTGTCTTTTCTCCGGCAGAGCCTATGTTCCGGTGGATTCCTCAACCCCGATTTTGAGAATACAAAAAATAGCAAGGCTCACCAAATCAACCCTTATTCTCACAGATAATAATACTGACAGCAAAAGTCTCTGCATTGAAAACGCCGAAATATGCTCGCTAAGCGGTCTTGAAAAATTTAAGAGTAACGAAGAAAAGGAAACCTACGGTAATACCGCATATATTATATTCACCTCCGGCAGCACCGGCGAGCCTAAGGGAGTGCCTGTTTCAACGAAAAATCTCGGTAATTTCGTTGACTGGATAAGCAGCCTGAATCCACTGAAGGAATACATCAAAGCAAATGTACTTAATCAGGCAAGCTTCAGCTTTGACCTAAGCGTTGCCGACCTCTATTATTCTCTGTGCAACGGTCACACGCTGACAGCCTTTGAGGGAAATCCGAGCGACGGCTTCAACAAACTTTTTGAAATTTTCGCAGACGAAAAAATAAATGTTGCCGTAATGACGCCCACCTTTATAAAGCTTTGTCTTTTAAACGGTGATTTCAACGAAAAAAATTATCCGCACCTTAAATGTGTATATTTCTGCGGTGAACCGCTTGAAAACAAAACTGCACTAAAGCTGCTCAACGCTTTTCCGAACCTAAAAATTATAAATGCCTACGGTCCCACCGAGGCAACCTCGGCTGTGTCTGCCATACTGATTACAAGGGAAATTGTCGAAAACGAGCCGCTGCTGCCTGTGGGAGATTTAGACTCGCTTGCCACAGAGGTTGAGATAATCGACGGAGAAATCGTGCTAAAGGGAAACAGCGTATTTTCAGGCTATTTAGGAAATTCAGCGGGCGGATATTACAAAGAGAACGGAGTCAACTGCTACAAAACGGGCGACCTCGGATTCAAAAAGGACGGAAAATTATATTGCAAGGGCAGAAAGGACAGCCAGATAAAATTCAAGGGCTACCGGATTGAGCTTAATGAAATTGAGTTTCATCTCAGCCAAATCAGCGGCGTCAAGGAATGTGCGGTAATTGCAAAGCGCACGCCGGACGGAATTGTAAAGACAATCAAGGCATTTGTCTCACCCGAAAACCTGACTGCCAAGTACATCAGGGCAGAGCTTTTGAAAAGCCTGCCGGAGTATATGCTGCCAAAAGCATTTAAGTTTGCAAAACAACTGCCAATAAACAAAAACGGAAAAATCGACAGAAGGGTGTTGAGCGAGTTATGATAGATGTACCTGCTTTACTGTATGAAATTTGTGAAGATGAGGCTGTTTATGAGCCGGATATCGACCTTTTAGACAGTGGACTTTTGGATTCATATGCTTTCATTGAGCTTTTCACTGTACTTGAGGATTACGGGGTATTTCTCCAGCCCACCCGAATCGACCGTAACCTTCTGAGAACGGTAAAGGGCATTGAAAAGCTGATAGCAGATTATAAAGAAGCTGACGGATAAGCCGCCTCTGCCGTTCGGCTTTTCCTTCTATGGCGACATAAACCTATTCAGCTTAGCCCGAGCAAATATTTATCCGTCAACCCTGTGTCAAATCAGCGTCAATCTGCGTCAATCTGCGTCAAATTTTGCAACAAATTTGAATAATTTGTTGTCCGTCAGGTATTGACAAAATCTCTGTTTGATGATACAATAGCTCTTGCGTTGAGTAAGAGAGCTTTTGCACCACCTGAAAATCCGCTTGAGTTTTCAGACAGCAGATAAGTATTTTTATTAGACGAACAATTCAATTAATATAGGGGTATAGCTCAGTTGGTAGAGCAGCGGTCTCCAAAACCGCGTGCCGA
>CALYYZ010000075.1 GCA_945607165.1 uncultured Ruminococcus sp.
GTTACCCGGGCATTAGGATTTATATCCTTTATTCTTGATTTCATAACCTCAGCCTTGTATTTGCCGACGGTTGAGTCAAGGGCTATAATCTGACGGTTGATATTGGAAGCGGCAACGGTGTCTCCGTCAACAAGCAGCAGGGAACCAACCGAGCTTCTTGCAAGCGCCTCACAAACATATCCTCCTACGCCCCCCACTCCGAAAACGGCAACCCTTGCGGCTGCAAGGCGGTCAATATTTTCCTCACCTAAAATCAGAGAGGTTCTTAAGAATCTTTCATCCATTAGTATTCACCGTATTATTTCTGCTGAAAACACAGCCGCAGTAATTTTGCCGATACAGACCGAGCTGTTTTGAAAGCTCAACGGAACGCTTGTAGCCCTCTCGCTTTTTAAAATCACTCACAAGCCATTTCACCGGGTTGTTCTGTGCAAGCTTGGCACCTATTTCATTAAGCAGTGCGGCATTTTTCAGCGGACTTATAGAAAGCGTTGTGCAGTAATAGTCAAAGCAAAGCTTTTCGGCAATTCTTTCGGTCTCACTAAGCCGAAGCCTGAAACATTCCTCACAGCGTTTTCCGCCCTCAGGCTCGTTTTCAAGTCCCCTCACAGCATTAAAAAACTCATCGGGCATATATCTGCCCTCAATTATTTTTACGGAATTTTCAAAATTCATCTGTGAAATCAGACGCTTTTCTTCACTGAGTCTGTATTCGTATTCTTCCTTTATGGAAATATTGGGATTGTAATAGAGAACCGTAATATTAAAATATTTTGAGAGATACTCCAGACAATAGCTTGAACACGGAGCACAGCAGGCGTGTAAAAGCAAGGACGGAGTTATCCCCTTTTCGGAATTTTCCTTAATTATTCGGTCAAGCTCTGCTTGATAATTTTTCTTATTCATCGCAATCACAAATATAATCAAAAAGCTCCTCGGCTGTGTCGGCAACAAACGGAGCACCTGCGCCGACAAGCTCGTCTCTGCCTCTGAATCCCCAGCTTACTCCTGCCATTTTCACATTGGCATTTTGTGCGGTAATTACATCTACATCACTGTCGCCGATATAAATACATTCTTCGGGCTTTATGCCGTGAATACCGAGCATTGCAGTGAGCGACTGTCGGTCGGGCTTCGGCGCATATTCAGCCTTTTTGCCCCAAGCCTCGGTAAAGCTGTGGTCGGGATAAAGCTTTTTTAGTATAACCCCGACAAATTCATCGGGCTTGTTTGACAAAACGGCAGTCAGTATTCCCTTTTCACTCAGCTTTGAAAGAAGCCTGTCGCAGCCGGGATATGACGAAGTGTTGTCGTTACAGTGAGCAGAATATTCCCTGTTAAAGGTCTGCCACACCAAATCAAAGCTGTTTGCATCATCACAAGCCTTGCCCATAGCTCTTTTTACAAGCAGCTCCCTGCCGTTTCCCACAAAATGCTTATAGCTTTCCTCGCTGTGTGTAGGAAGCCCGGCTTTTTTCAGTCCCTTATTGACGCTTTGCGACAGATCAGTCAGTGAATTTACAAGAGTACCGTCAAGGTCAAAGACCGCAATCTTTATCATTATCTGTTCAGCCCCTTTTCCTGTTCAAATAATATTGCTCTGCACGGTGCCGCTTCAAGCCCTCCGAGCTTAATCGGAAAGGCGCAAAGCTCATATTCTCCGTCTTCAATGCTTGAGAGATTAAGCCTCTCAAGCACCGCAATGCCCGCCTGTGCAAGACGACGGTGCGGCCTGTCCTCATCAAAGGACGGGGCAATGGACTGAGCGTCTGTTCCGACAAGCACAACCCTGCTTTCCGCCAGCACTATAGCGGCAGACTCGGACAAAAAGGTTTCGCCGTCTCCGTGAAAAAGAATCCTCTTTTTGCAATACGGTAACAGTCTTTCCATATCCTCTCCGGTTAAAACGCCCCTGACGGAAATCACCGTACATTTTCCGAAAAAGGTATTCAGGCGCAGACTTTCAACCGATTTGCCGTCGTCGCAATAATGGAGCGGAGCGTCAATGTGAGTGCCGCTGTGAAGTGAAAGGCTGAGCTTTGAAAGATTGTAGCCGTCACCGTTTTCCATATCCTTAATTTTTTCCACGACGGTTTCGGGATCACCCTCATAAACCGGAGAAGTTACGGTATCAACCGAAATATCATGTATTATCACAAAAATGCCCCCTTCCTTATCTTAGCTTATTGTACCACAACACCACCTGTGTTGTACAGACCGTTTTTACACCGAACAAGAAAGCGTGCGCTTTCTTTAGCCATCGCTCGTGCGCACGCAGGGCGCAACTGAGCGGGCAATATAAATCTTTTTATTTGATAGGATCGTTGATGTATTACATTTTGTATTATTTGCGACAACTTAAATACAAATTATACAGTTTGTTATATTTTTCTATCAAAAAATAAAAACAGACAGAGCATCGGTCTGCCTGTTTTGATTATCACAAAAATACTGTTTTTATTTACTATATATTAATTCTCTTCGTCCTCTTTCAGATTGTCAAGGGCAACACGCACCGCCTCGACAACAAAAGCAGAAAAGGTACAGTCGGTTCCCACAAGAGCCGTCTCAACCTCGTCAATCACATCATTAGGAAATCTTATGCTTTTATTTGTAGTCTGCGGTATTTTAGGTATTTTGAATTTTCTCATATCAGCTACCTCTGTATTACATTTTATATCTATATTGTAATTGATAAATACTGCAAATTTGTTGCACATAAGCATTGCATTTTGTAACGCATTGTGTTATAATGCAATCAATAGTTAATTATTATAGTTTTTTCTGAAGTTTTTATTATTTGTTATTTATTTTTACGGAATTGTGTGATATAATTTACTAATCAGAAGAAATTATGCAAAAAATTTTATCATATTTTCAAGGAGGAATTATTAATGACGAAAATCAAAAAGCTGACTTCTGCCTTTCTGGCGGTAATTATGGCACTCGGAGTACTGACTGTCGCACCGTTTACTGTGGGTGCGGCAAGCAATAGTGATAACAAAAAATTTGCCGACCTCTTGAGAGACATTTATTATAATCCGGGAAAGTATTATTATTATTTGAATAATAGTTACAGTGATGTTACCGACAACCAATTTGCTTTAGCAGATATTGATAGTGACGGCAAAAATGAACTTATAGTTACTTTTATTGATACTATTACAGCAAGTATGCATTCCCGAATATGGAAAATAAACAATTCAAATAACAATGTATACGAGTATGCTCATTTGGGTATTTATCCTGAATTTTATTCAAATGGTATTGCTAAGGTGAAGGCTTTACATAACCAAGGACCAAGCAGGACATTTTGGCCTTATTCTCTATATAAATACGACAATACTAAGAGAGAATATGTTATTTTTGCTTCAGCATATTGTGTTGACAAAGAAGTAGACATATTCGGCGAATACTCACCGGCAAAAGATATAGATAATGACGGAACTATATATTATTTCAATTTCTCATCATCAGAATACAAAAAACCATTAACCAAAGTCGAATATGATACTTATGTAAACACCTATACACCGTCAAGTAAAAAGATTGCGATGAGTTGGAAAAATCTCACTTTATCAAATATCAATTCAGTCGAAAATACACCGTCGCCAACCTCTGTAAAACTCAACCGTTCAAGCCTGACTTTGGGAGTGGGTGAAAAATATGGACTTATCAAGACTGTTTCACCGTCAAGTGCAAATCAGTCCTGCACTTGGTCGAGCAGTAATTCTTCTATTGCTTCGGTTGACAGCAGTGGAAAGGTAACTGCCAAAAAGACCGGAACAGCAAATATCACCGTAAAAACCTCAAACGGAAAAACTGCCTCCTGTAAGGTAACTGTCAAGCCTGCTCCTGCAAGCGTAAAAACTAACCCGACAAGTGTTACTCTCGGCATTGGTGAGACCTACACAATCAGCGAAAGCACAAACAGCGGAACATATGCAAATGCGACTAATCTGAAATGGTCAACTTCAAATTCAGGTGTTGCAACCGTTGCAAAGGGCAGTGCAAACAAGGCTACAATTACCGCAAAGGGTGTTGGAACAACTTATATAAAAATTACTCTTTACAACGGTAAAACAGCAACCTGCAAGGTAACCGTTAAAAATGCTCCGTCAAGCGTTAAGACAAGTCCTGCAAGCGTAACGCTCGGCAAGGGAGAGACTCTTACGATTTGTGAAAACACGAACAGCGGAAGCTATGCCAATGCAGCAAATCTGAAATGGTCTACATCAAATTCAAGCGTTGCTACTGTTACAAAAGGAAGCGGAAACAAGGCTAAAATCACCGCAAAGGGTGTAGGAACAGCTTATATCAAGATTACCCTCTATAACGGCAAAACGGCGCAATGCAAGGTAACGGTAAAGAACGCTCCTTCAAGCGTAAAGGTCAACCCTACAAGGCTTACACTCAGAAGAGGTGATACCTACACCATCAGTGAAACCACCAACAGCGGCGCATATGCAAATGCGGCTAATTTGAAATGGTCTACATCAAATTCAAGCGTTGCTACTGTTACAAAAGGAAGCGGAAACAAGGCAACAATCACTGCAAAGAGTGTAGGAACAGCATACATCAAAATTACCCTATATAACGGCAAAACAGCAACCTGCAAGGTAAATATTAAATAATAACATAAATAAGACTAAGGCCGGCGAGAATGAAAATTTCCGCCGGTCTTTGCTGACTTATTTAAGGAAACACTGAATAAATCACAGTTCGGGTATCAGCCTGAAGCTAAAAAAACGAACTAAAAAACAAAAACAAGCGACAGCTTGATGCACTATCGCTTGTTTATCTTCAATTATCATTTTTCGGGTTTACCCCAACTATTGACAAAGAGCCAAAACAAAAACCGCAACTGCAAAGAAGTTATCTTTGACAGTTGCGGTTAAACTTTTGGTTAAATAAAACCTAATTTAAAATCTTTTTATTTATTATTTTTCTTCACGCTTACGGCTGATAACTGCTGCTATTCCTGCTGCACAAAGGAGTGTTGCAAGCAATGCAATAGAAACTCTGCTGTCACCGGTTGCGATATTACCCGGTTCGTCAACAGTTGCCGGGCTTTCCGGATTTTCAGGAGTAGCCGGACTTGTGGTGGGCTGAACAGTAGGAACTGTCGGTACCGTTGTATCAGCTACTGTAGTAGGCTGTGTGGGAACAGTTGTCGGTTCTTCTGTGGTGGGCTGTGTTGCACCCTCTATTGCGGGAATAATAAATGAGTATTCAATAGGATCTATAGCGTCAATATCGTCTGCTTTTGCAGCAATCTTAACAGTTACGGTTTTCTCTGTGTCTGAAGGCTCAGCATTGATTACCCATGTTTTCTGCTCTTGAACAGCAGGAGCGAGATTTGGATATTCTGCTGTGTTTTCTCCGTTCTGTACAGATACGCCGTCCGGAAGCTCTAAAGCAACCTGTGCGTTGGCAATATCAACTGCGCTTGTATTTTTAAGGTATGCTGTTATGGAAACGGGATTGTAGCCGGTACCTTCCTCGTTTATTTCAAAGCTGCCGGCTGATCTTGTAGCACCTAAGGTAAGACTGCCGCCGATAACATCAAGCTCGCCCAGACCGTAGTATGTTATGTAGGTCTTGCTTTCGCCCGGCTTGAGCTCAACAGGATTCCAAATTGAGTTAACAACACTGTCTCCGAGAGATAATGAAGTGTCACAAACAGGGTTATAATTACTGTCGCTGATCCAGTAGTTGTTAAACTGTACATAGTCAGGTCTGTAAGAACCTGAAGCAAAGTAACCGGTTGAAACAATAGACGGATTTTCAAGGCTGTCAAATGCCTGATACATTGACGGAATCTCATTTCCGTTGAACTGAATTCTATTAGTTACCTCACCTACGCCGGCTACTCTGAAAGGAGCGTCGTCATTGGTGTCGAGCATTGTATCGAGCATAATTCTTCCGCCAACCATATGGCTTTCATTTGAAATGTTTTTAGCGGTGAACTTAACCTCAACAACATTCTTCTTGCCGTTGACCTTGTTTGGAATAAACTTCAATGATCTCTCACATTCTATTTTAGAGTTTGAAGCATCGGTATCCTTTATGCTGTCTCCCTCAACAACACCGTCATCAATGCTGTAAGTTGAGAATTCATCGTATACTCCGTCAATACTCAGCACAATATCAGATGTCATATCAAACAACAGCTTTGTGGTTTCACCTGTTTCGGGATTAACTATTGCGTGTATTGTGAAATCTCCGTCGTTATCTCTTTTAATTTCCAGATATTCGTTCTTTATGCCGCTTGGTGTTTTAGTTACTCCGCCGTTATCTGCAAACGCTGTAGTAACTGCCATTGACGATACTACACCGGCGGTAAGAACAGCCGCAAGTATCTTTTTCTTAAAGTTCTTCATTTTTACCTACCTCATTTTTGTAAAATAAAGTTATTGTTGTGTAGATTATTGTATTTTTCCAAAAAATGAACACAACTACATCTATATTTTACCATACTGTTTCGGCCATTTCAACATCAATAATAACTAACATACCCGATTTTTTCCCTGAATTTTTATTATTTCTACTAACTACCGATTAAATAATTGAAACAGGAGCTGTCGCAAATCATATAATTGAGCGACAGCTCCTCTATTGTCTTACTTTAGCATATACTGTGCCGTGTTCATAATAGACTCCATAGTTCTCATTGCCCTGTTTGCCTTCCTTTTCAGCTTGGGATTTCGGTCAACTGCATTTTTGCCTGCGATTCCTACCGCAACCCCGGCAGCAAGTCCGATTGCCGCACCCTTTACCATATTCATCATGGGACTTGAGTTCACAAAACACACCTCCAATTCATATCTGCAAGATTTATACTTGCAATATTATTGTTTACGATTTAAAATGTAATAAACTAACGGAATAAAAATTGGAGTGATTAAGTTTTGGCAAAATTAAATATTGTGCTTGTTGAGCCTGAAATTCCTCAGAACACAGGTAATATTGCAAGAACCTGTGCGGCAACCGGCGCCGCCTTGCATTTGGTAAAGCCTATGGGATTTACGGTAGACGATAAAAAGCTCAAAAGAGCCGGACTTGATTATTGGTATCTGCTGGATATCACATATTACGAAAATCTTGATGATTTTTTTGAAAAAACAAAGGGCGGAAATTACTTTTTTCTTTCAACAAAGGGAACTCACCGCCACAGCGATGTGTCATACCCCGACAACAGCTATCTGCTTTTCGGCAAGGAATCAAGAGGACTGCCCGAGCATCTTTTGATGAAGCACCCAAAAAACACACTGCGTATCCCGATGATTGACGAAGCAAGAAGTCTTAACCTTTCAAATGCCGTTGCAGTTACGGTTTATGAGGTGCTTCGGCAGTGGGATTATCCCGAGCTTTTAAACAAAGGCGAGCTTCACCGACACCGCTGGGCAGACTGCGGCGAATAAACCGTCAGCGTTTATATTAGTTTAAAAAATTTTTTCTTAACTATTGATAATATCTGCATTTTGATATATAATAATCTCGTATGTGAAAATGCTAAATTTTTACAATATTCTTCTAATACGAAAGGAATGTATCAGTTATGAAACTCAACAAGGTTACTGTTGATGACCTGAATGTAAAGGGCAAGAAGGTTCTTGTTCGCTGTGACTTCAATGTTCCGCTTAAGGACGGCGTTATCACAAACGATAACAGAATCACAGCTGCACTCCCCACAATTAAAAAGCTTATCGCTGACGGCGGTAAGGTTATTCTCTGTTCTCACCTTGGCAAGCCCAAGAACGGTCCCGAAGAGAAGTTCTCTCTCGCTCCTGTTGCCGTAAGACTTTCCGAGCTTTTGGGCAAGGAGGTTGTTTTTGCAAACGATGACGAGGTTGTAGGCGAAAACGCTAAGAAGGCAGTTGCTGCAATGAACGACGGCGATGTTGTTCTTCTTCAGAATACCCGTTTCAGAAAAGAAGAAACAAAGAATCTTGAGCCGTTCTCAGAGGAGCTTGCTTCTCTTGCAGAGGTGTTC
>CALYYZ010000076.1 GCA_945607165.1 uncultured Ruminococcus sp.
ATAATTGGTTTATGAAGTCAACGCTCGGGAAAAGAAGTCTTATACAGATGAAGCCATCTACACGAATTACCTGTCGAGGTACTCGACCGAGGTACTCGACTGTTAGTTGTGTATTCCTATGTAAACGGGAATTTCGCTTTCGTTGTCGATCAGTAAAAAGATGAACGGACGGTCAAATTTCAGCTCAATATCGTTTTTTGCAGGCTCGCCGACTTTCTTTTGCAAAAGCGAGCCGTCGTCCTTTTTGCCGATACCGTAGGCGTTGAGTGAAAAATCCGGTGTGTTTTCATACATTTCATTTATTCCGAAGCTGTTATCGTTTGAAGCGGATTTAAATACGGCTTCATCGGTGAAAAGCGAATAAAGACCGCTTTTTGAAAGAATCGGTGAGAGGGGATTTAGCTGCTGTGATGAAGCAATGGAAAATTCCGGAATTTGCGCTGTCGCCTTTTTGGTAACATCAAAGCTTGAAAGGAGCTTTGAATACTCAAGACTTGTGAAGTCGCCTATGTAGTCCTCAAGAGATATTCCCTCGTTTGGCATAACAAGCACAAGCTTTAAGGGATTGCTCTTTGTGTATTTTACTATTCCCTGTGCCTTGTCGGTTTTAAGATAGGACTCCGATGAACTTAAGAAGCTCACCGTTTTTTGACCGCTTTCCGAGTGAAAGGTTCCCTCGCTTATGTCTGATTTCGCATACGGCTCAAGCCAGCTGTCGATAATTTTTGACGAGGTTACGGTGAACATTGAATCAGACTTGTCAAGCGACTTAAATGCCTTATCACCGCCTAAGCCAAGCTGAGAGTTTACCTTTGCGGCGGAGTTTTCATCGCTGAAAATGAAGCGGAAAATATCGTTTGCGTAGTAGCTTGCGTTGGCTTGCATAAATGCTGACTTAACATCGGCGGTGTCATTGATAAAAACCGAAGCTTCAAGACTTATGCTGTCTGTGTCGGCTTCTTTTTCTTTTTCGGAGGAGTTACTGCTTTCGTCCTTTTCGGAAAGACTCACCGCCTTGAGTCGGCTTTGAAAATATGAAGAGCAAAGGTTAAAGTTTTGCTCTGAAACATCCTTTCCCACAGCCAGAGATATCTCGTTTTTTGTGTCGCCCGAGGCGCCGTTCATAAGATATCCAAGCTCAAGAGCAGTACAGGCAGGGGAGAAAACAAAGGCTTCCTCCTTGCTCTGCTGATAATAATTGCGGAACATTCTAAGCTCAAAGTCGGTCATTGACGAAGCGTAGAAAGTGTAGGTGGGCGGAGGGGTCTGAGCACCGTCGTTGTAGTTAAAGCTTTTTTGCGGGTCGGTGCTTCTTGTGTAGTCGTCCGAAAGCCTTTCGCCGTTTGAAAAGCTATTTGGATCCTGACAGGCTGTAAGCACAGCGGCAAACATTACAATACATAGAATACTGCTGAGTAACTTTTTCATTGTTTTTTCTCCTTATCCTCGTTGTTTTCGCAAAGAGATTTTGCAATCTCAAAAATTTTCTCGGCTGAGTTGTCAATATGCAGTCTTTTACAGCTCTGCTTCATAGCCTCAAGCCTTTGAGGAGAATTGAGCAGGTCGATAACGGTGTCGGCTCCTGTTCTCTCGGAAAGCGGCACAGCGGCTCCCTGAGCTACAAGAAAGTCCGAATTGTCCATTTCCTGACCGGGAAATGCGCTGTAGATTGCAAGCGGAAGTCCGCAGGCAAGACTTTCTGTCACCGTAAGTCCGCCCGGCTTTGTCACAATTATATCGGAAATATGCATATAATCCTCAACATTGTCTACAAAGTAAAGAAGCTTGGTGCGCTCGCTGACATTAAGCTCCTTAGAAAGCTTTTTAAGGCTTTCATAAAGCTTTTTATTCTTGCCGGTAATAACTATGAACTGAGCCGTTTTGTGCTTTTGAGCAAGCTTGCGGTAAAAGTCAAGCACAGCGGTCACTCCAAAGGAGCCTGCCATCAGCAATACTGTGGGAAGCTCGGGAGAAAGCCCCTCTCTTTGGCAGATGTCCTGCTTTGAAAACGGATCTGTAAAGCGGTCAAAAATAGGGATTCCGACAGCGTGAATAATGCTCTCGTCAACTCCGTATTCGTCAACAAGCTTGCGCTTCATCTGCGGCTCGGCAAGCACATATGCGTCTATTTTGGGAACGATATAGGTTCGGTGAGCCTCGTAATCGGTAATGATTCCAATCGCCTTCACATCAATAAGTCCCCGCCTTTTGAGCTTGGAAATCATAGTGGTGACAAAGGGGTGACAAATCAATACAACATCGGGCTTCTGAACATATATTGTTTCAAGAAGCTTTCTTGCCATCATCGTGTTTGACTTCATTACCGTTTTGTACATCAGATTTTTGCGGTCGGTAATCCTGTAAAACTTTCCGTACACCTTGGGAATTTTTGTTGCCATAAAGTGATAGCCGCCGCACACGGTTTTGTCATAAACCCTGCCGATGGTTTTCATTGCGTCTACCACCTTTACCTCGGTTTGGGGACTCAGCGAGGTTATCTTTTCCTCAAGAGCCGCAGCGGCTCGCTTGTGACCTCCGCCTGTTGAGGCTGTGAATATCAAAATTTTCATAATTATCTCCGTTAAGATACAAAAATTATACTTACAACTATTATACTTTTATTGCAGACATATTTCAACAGTTTTTTGAGATAACTGTGTTTGAAATTTTATTGAAATTTTATTGCGGACTGCCTGATAAAAGTGCCTGCCCCGTCAGAATTTTTTCGGAAGTTATTTTCTGACATAAAATCCACAAATATTTTGTTCAATATTTTTCAATAATCTGTATTTTGCCACTTTACATTTGACAGTACAGTGTAGTAAAATGATAGTCAACAAAGCTTTTAGTTTAACTGAAAGCAAAAGCTAAAAACTGAAGAATAATATACTCATTATATATACGATTACCGTTTTTGGAGTGTACTCTATGAATAAAAACACAAATAATAACAATAATTACTATGACGATTACATTGTTATGGACGAAGGTCTGGTTGATATTTCTTCCGGCGATCATTACCGTTACAGCAAAAACGATGATAATAAAAGTAACAGTAAGAAACACAATAAAAAAAGTAATAAGAAAAAAATTGCAATAATTGCCTCCGTTGCCGCCACTGTGGGTATTCTTGCCGGAGTAGCCTGCTTTTGTATTTTTACTCTCTTTCCTTCTTCTACAAACGAAAACGGCGAGTTTGTGTTCAGGGAGGGGACAACCGTATCGGGAGTATCCATTGCCGGCAAGACTATGTCTCAGGCAAAAAGCCTGCTTGAATCAAAACAGCAGAGCTTTATAAAGCCGGTTGACATCACTGTTGAGGCTGACGGTGAGATTACAAGCCTTACTCAGGCTGATTTTACATATACCTTTGATATTGACGAGGTATTAAACGAGGTAAAAAGAGACACCTTGCAGCCCAAAAGCAAATCCGATAAGGAGAAAACCTACGAGATTACGGCTACTGTTGAGCCTGACTCTGTGCAGAAAAAGTCAAAGCAGATTGCCGACAAGACCAATCAAAAGGCTGTAAATGCCCGTGTTTCAAAGTTTACCCCTTATAACGGCGATGACAGATTTGAATATGAGGATCAGAAAAAGGGAAGAGAGCTTGACGAGGATGATTTAAACGGCAAGCTTTCACAGGCTCTTCTCGAGGGCAAGTCAAGCTACAGACTTGTGGCTGAGGTTGAAAGCGTTGACGCTGAAATCACCATTGATGATGTAAAGAAAAATATTGTTAAGCTTGCAAGCTATGAAACCGTGTCCTATAACTCCGCAAACGGCACCGAAAATATGAGAGTGTCGCTCGGGGTCTGCAACGGTTCGGTTATCGAGCCGGGAGCTACATGGTCCTTTAATAAATGCACCGGAGATTCAAACCTTGAGTCAAACGGCTACAAGCCTGCCGGAGTAATCACCAACGGACAGATGGGTACCGGCGTCGGCGGCGGAATCTGCCAGTCAAGCTCCACAATATATAACGCTGCCATTCGTGCAAATATGAAGGTTGAGGAACGCTACTGCCACCAGTGGGCTTCGTCCTATGTTGCCACCGGACTTGACGCTACCATCGACTATCCAAGGCTTGACCTGAAGCTTTCCAATCCCACAAAATATCAGATGTTTTTGGAGTGTAAGCTTGACGGCTCAACGCTGAAGGTTTCAATTTGGGGCTGCAAGGGCGACTATGATGAAATAAGAACAGAGAATCAGCTCGTTTCCAAGGGCGGCTCCAGCTACAAGGTAAAGGCTTGGAGAGTATACATAAAGGACGATAAGGAGATTGACCGTGAGGAGCTTCCCTCGTCAACCTATGACACCCAGAACGGCTACTTCTTCATTTCTGCCGACAGCTCAAAGCCTGAGCCTAAGCCGTCAGAAGATGATAACAACGATCCCACCTCAAAGCCCGCACCGGTTGAAACAGAGCCAGCAACGGAAAAGCCTGCTGAGACTCAGGCACCGACCGAGCCACGGCCGACTGACGCTCCCACCGCTGCTCCTACAGACGCTCCCTCAAACAGCGAACCGGACAACAGCGGCGACTGACGCAGTGGCGGCTTAATTCAGTCCTAATTAAAATTCAAAATAATAAATAACTCCCTTTTGCAAATAATAATGCAGAAGGGAGTTTTTTTATGATAAAAAGAATCGGAGCAAACACAATAGGCTTCGAGGAGTCGCCGTCAATTATCGGATATGCCTCGGTTGCCGGAAAGCTCGAAGCACAGGGACCTCTTAAAAATGAGTTTGATAAGATAATCTATGACAGCTACGCCGGAAAAACCTCGTATGAACAGGCTGAAAGCCTTTTACAGACCGAGGCGGTGGGCGAGGCACTCAGAAAGGCGCACCGCACAGCCGAGGACGCCGATTTTATTTTTTCGGGCGATCTGCTCAATCAGTGTGTAGGCTCAAGCTTTGGACTTAAGGATTACAATATTCCGTTTTTAGGTCAGTACGGAGCCTGCTCCACTATGGTTCAGGGGTTGATTATGGCGGCGGTGTTTGTGGAGTCAAAGGCGGCTAAAACCGCCGTTTGCGCTACCTCGTCTCACTACTGCTCTGCCGAGCGTCAATACCGTTTTCCGCTTGAATACGGCGGAGTACGAACTCCTACTGCCCAATGGACGGTTACGGCTGCCGGCAGCTGCGTCCTTGAAAACGCAAAAAAAGGAGTCTGCGTAGCTCAGGCGACCGTGGGGAAGATTACCGACCTCGGAGTTACCGACGCAAATAATATGGGGGCGGCAATGGCTCCGGCGGCTGCACGGACTATAAGGGAGTTTTTTGAGGACACAAAAACCTCGCCCACTGAATATGACCTGATTCTCACCGGAGATTTGGGAGAGGTGGGAACCGGGTGCCTCTATGACCTGCTTGAGGGCGACGGAATCAATATCTCGCCCCGACACAACGACTGTGGACTGATGATATATGACCGAAACACTCAGGATGTCCACGCAGGCGGCTCCGGCTGCGGTTGCTGTGCCTCCGTTCTGTGTTCAAAAATTTTAAAGGAGCTTGAAAACGGTAAATACAAAAATATCCTTGTGATTGCAACGGGAGCCTTGATGAGTCCCACCACCTGCGGCCAGGGGCAGTCGATTCCCTCAATCGCCCACCTTGTGAACTTAAAGCAAAGCCGAAAAATCATAAAATAAAAAAGCTGCTGCAAGACGAAAAGCCTTGCAGCAGTATGCTGTAGCAAAATATTAGTAGCAAAATATTATACGGGAATGACCGCACCGGCTATGATAACGGTGAGTATTCCGCAGATAAATCCCAAAAGCGCACCTGCAAGAACATCGGTGAGATAGTGAACACGAAGATATATCCTTGAAAAACCGATAGAAACGGCAAGCAAAAGAATGGGAACAAATGAAAGCGCAGTGCATTTTAGCAGCGCAACACCTACAGCGGCAAAGGAGGCTGTGGTGTGTCCCGAAGGGAAGGAGTAAAAACGGGGACGGTTGATAAGCTGTTCATCGTCAGCCAAACGGTGGCAGGGGCGAACACGCTTGACAAGGTGCTTAATCACAACCTCGCCCATAATGTGAGAGACAGTCAGGGCAACAATCATACAAACTCCCGTTGCACTCCAATCAGGACGAAGCAGGAATATTGCACATATCACCCACCACACAATTCCTAAATTTCCGGCTCGGGAGAAGGTTATCATTATTTTGTTTAATGCAGGCTTTTGAATATTGCCGATTCGTTCAAGCACTCGGTTATCGACTTTTTGTATTCTGCCGAACATAAACACAACTCCTGTCTGATTAATAAGCCACATTTCCCATAGTGACAAATATATTATACCATACAGTTTTAAAAAATTAAAGATGTTTCGGAAAATTTTCCGATTTCAACATTATCGTTAAAATCTTCGGACATAAATATTGCACACTGACTATAATACCCCTCTGTGCTGACATTCACTGACAAATACCGACAACAATTTTCATTGCTCCGATTTGTGCGCAGCCGTATAAAAATGCCGCCAAAAGGTAATAATTTCAATAGAGACGGTGCTGTGCGGCAGAGCTGCACGGGGCAGCCAAAAAAATAATTGGGGGCATAGTGTGCAGTACGGAAAAGTTGAAATCTGCGGAGTGAACACCTCATCTCTGAAGATTCTCAAGGAGAGCGAAAAGCGTGAATTGCTGAAAAAAATAAAGAACGGCACTCCCGAGGAGCAAAAAAAGGCAAGAGAAAAGATGATTAACGGAAATCTCAGGCTGGTGCTGTCTGTGATTCAGCGTTTTACAAATCGGGGAGAAAATCCCGACGACCTGTTTCAGGTGGGCGTTATCGGGCTTATCAAGGCGATAGATAATTTTGACGCAAGCCTTGATGTGAAATTCAGCACCTATGGAGTGCCGATGATAATAGGCGAGATACGCAGATATCTTCGTGACAATAACTCGGTCAGGGTGTCCCGTTCAATGAGGGACACCGCCTACAGGGCAATGCAGATAAAAGAGGAGCTTACAACCAAAAACAACAAAGAGCCGTCTGTTGAGGAAATTGCAAAAATTATGGAGGTGCCAAAGGAAACCGTTGTGCTTGCGCTTGAGGCTATAGTCGAGCCGGTGTCGCTTTATGAACCGGTGTTTTCAGACGGCAACGACACTATATATGTTATGGATCAGATAGGCGACGGAAACGACGAGGAAAGCTGGCTTGAGGAGCTTTCATTCAGAGAAGCGGTAAAGAATTTGTCAGACAGGGAAAAGCGGATTCTTTCTCTCAGATTTTTCAGGGGAAAAACCCAAATGGAGGTTGCCGCCGAAATAGGAATTTCTCAGGCGCAGGTCAGCAGAATAGAAAAAGGCGCACTAAGCGCCATAAAAAAGAGTATGTAAGAAAATTTATAACCGCCTGATAATTGGCAGCAAACTAAAAGCCTTCTGTAACACCGCAGCGTTTCAGAAGGCTTTGACTTATATATGCTTAAACGGAAAGGTCAAAATCAGTTGTTGATGAGCTTATCCTCGTCAGACCAGCTGTAGAGCTTTCTTACTTCCTTACCGATAACCTCAGCGGGAGCCTCGGCAGCGAGCTTTCTCATTGCACGGAAGTGTGCCTGTCCGCCTGCCTTTGACATATCAAGCAGGAAGTCCTTTGCAAATGTACCGTCCTGAATGTCTGAAAGAATCTGCTTCATAGCCTTCTTTGTCTCCTCGGTGATTACCTTGGGTCCTGTGATGTAGTCGCCGTACTCAGCAGTGTTTGAAATTGAATATCTCATACCTGCAAAGCCTGACTGATAGATGAGGTCAACAATGAGCTTCATCTCGTGAATACACTCAAAATAAGCGTTTCTGGGGTCGTAGCCTGCTTCGCAAAGAGTCTCAAAGCCTGCCTGCATAAGAGCGCAAACGCCGCCGCAGAGAACAGCCTGCTCGCCGAAGAGGTCTGTTTCTGTTTCTGTTCTGAAGTTTGTTTCAAGAACACCTGCTCTTGCACCGCCGATACCCAAAGCATA
>CALYYZ010000077.1 GCA_945607165.1 uncultured Ruminococcus sp.
GTTTGAAGCATTGATTTTGGAGTGCAGTCTTATTAAACAACATTCTCCGAAATACAACATTCTCTTGAAGGATGATAAGGGATACAGCTACATCAGAATAGGCCCCGGTGATTGGGGGAGGCTGTCTTATTCGCTTCAAAAAAACGACGACGGCGCCGAGTATATCGGGCCTTACAAAAGCAGCTTTTATGTAAAATCTGCGGTTGAGGAGGCAAACAGAATATTTATGCTGCCCACCTGCAATCGCAAATTTCCAAATGATTTCAGAAAGGGCAGACCGTGCCTTAATTACCATATAAAGCAGTGTATGGCGCCCTGCACCGGCAGAGTGAAGCTCAAAGATTACCGAGAAAGCCTTGAGCAGGCACTGGACTTCCTGAAGGGAGGTTCGAGTGACTCCGTAAAAAAGCTGACTGCGCAAATGGAGCAGGCGGCGGAGAATCTGGAGTTTGAACGGGCAGCAAGGCTTCGTGATAAAATAAACTCCGTAAAGCGTATGGGTGAAAAGCAAAAGGTTGTTGCAAACAAGGTGCTTGATGAAGATGTAATAGCCGGCTTTGCCGATGACAAAAAGGTGTGCTTTCAGGTGTTCCGTTTTGAGGGCGGCAGACTTTTTGACAGGGAGAGCTTTGTCTTTGACTGCGGTGATCCCGAAAGCGATATGGAGGAGTTTTTAATAAGCTACTACACCCTGAGAAACGATATACCTAAAAACATTGCGCTTGACAGAAGAATAGAGACGGAGGAAAGCCTTGCGAGGTGGCTCTCCGAGAAACGGGGAGGAAAGGTAAATATTACCGTTCCTCAGCGTGGGGAACAGGCACAGCTTGTTTCAATGTGCCGTTCAAATGCAGCTGAGGCGCTTGCCCAAAAAAAGGGAGCAACCGTCAGGGAATACAATGTGCTTGAGGAGCTAAAGGAGCTTTTGGGACTTCAAAAGCTTCCGGAATATATAGAGTCCTATGATATTTCAAACCTTGCCGGTACGGAAAATGTAGCCGGAATGGTCGTATACAAAAACGGAAAGCCGCTTAAATCGGCATACAGAAAGTTCAAGATTAAGGGTTTTGACGGGCAGGACGACTATGCTTCCATGGCTGAGGTCATAAGCCGCCGTTTTAACGAATATCTCACCTCTGAAAAGACCGAGGAGGGATTTGGAAGATTGCCCGACCTTATATTGCTCGACGGTGGCAAGGGACAGGTTGCCGCTGTAAGACAGGTGCTTGATTCAATGGGCATATCCGTACCGCTTTTCGGTATGGTAAAGGACGAAAAACACCGCACCCGTGCGGTGACGGGCGACGGCGGAGAAATTGCAATCAGCGCAAAACGCTCGGTGTTTACATTTCTCAGCAAGCTTCAGGACGAGGTTCACCGCTTTGCAATAGGCTATCATCACAGCAGAAGAAGTAAAAATACCTTTAAAAGCTCACTGACAGCCATTGACGGAATAGGGGAAGTAAGGGCAAGGGCGTTGCTTAAGTATTTCAGGACAATAGAAAATATTTCTAATGCCGATTTAGAGGAAATCGAAGCAGCTCCCAAAATGACCAAGGATACAGCTCTTGCTGTTTATAAGTATTTTCATAGCTGAAATGTGTGAATATTTGCAGCAAAAATTTGTTGTAAATTTTGTCGCAATATGATATACTTGTTTTCACTGAGAAAAAATAATTAAGAGGATATTATTTATGCGTGTTATCACAGGCTCGGCTCGAGGCAGAAGGCTTGAAACCCTTGAGGGAGAAAGCGTAAGGCCGACTGCCGACAGAATTAAAGAAGCGGTGTTTTCAATTATCCAGTTTGAGACAGAGGGAAGAGTATTTCTCGACCTTTTTGCCGGCTCCGGACAAATGGGCATTGAGGCGTTGAGTCGAGGAGCAAAGGAAGCTTATTTTGTTGACAGTGCAAAAAAATCGGTTGAAACCGTAAAACGCAATCTCAAAGCAACTAAGCTTGAGGATAACGCAAGAGTGTTCAATGCGGACTTCAGAAGCTTCCTTGCAGCTCACAGCGAAAAATTTGATATTGTTTTTCTTGATCCGCCCTATAAGACAGGTATGCTTCAGGAAGCTTTGGAGCTTTCGGCTCAGGCTGTAAAGGAAACCGGTGTAATTATTGCCGAAAATCCGATGGACGAAGAAATTTTGTCGAATTACGGTGATTTTACTCTTGACAGACAGTATCGCTATGGTAAAATAAAGATAAGTACATTCAGAAACAGTAGGTTTTGTTCATAGATTTATGACATTACTAAAATATGATGCTTGAGATTTTATTGGATTTATATAAGGAGTGGAAAAAATGAAAGTTGACGATTTAATTTTACAGCTTCAGGACTTAATTGGGGACGCAAAAGCAGTACCTTTCTCCGGCGGAAAGGTTATGGTGAGCAGTGATGAGGTTTATGATATTCTGGATCAGATTCAGGACGCTATGCCGGCTGAAATCAGACAGGCGAAGAATATTGTTGCCGACAGAAAACAGATACTTTCAGAGGCAAACCGTGAGGCTGAGAGCATTGTGAGAGCTGCCGAGGAGCGCAAGAAGGCTATGCTCAATCAGAACGAAATTGTCAGAGAGGCAAATGCAAAGGCAAAGGAAATTGTTGATGACGCAAAGCAGAAGTCTGCCGAAATCAAAAAGGCTGCCAATGTTTATGTTGACAGCATTATTAAGCGCACCGAGGAAGGCATAGCTACTCAGCTTGAGCAGATCAGAAAGACAAGATCCAACATCGTTAATTCTCAGAAAGCAAAGTCATAATTGCAAAATTCAGGCAGTCAATCGCTTTTGCGATTGACTATTTTGCTTTATTTTCTGATGATTGTCGGTGTCGGCTGTCGGTCAGAGGTCAGTTTTGGTTATTGATACTGACCTGTTGACATAATTATAAAATAGTTTTTGTAAAGCTGATAAGAACAATTAAAGGAATTGAAAATATGAAAATTGATAATAAAAAGACAGGCTTAATTCTGACATTGATTATTCTTGCAAGCCTTGCAATGAGTGTGTTTTTTATTTCGGGCAAGCAGGGTTATCACGAGGATGAGCTGCTGACCTATAATCTTGCCAACTCTTCAAAACAGCTTGAAGTAAACGGCGGATGGAATCAGCCGGAGGATTTTAACGAGTATTTATCCGTCAGCGACAATCACCGCTTTGATTATGCTCAGGTGTATCAGAATCAGATCATTGACGCTTCTCACCCTCCGTTCTATTATGCGCTTGTACATACCGTATGCTCGTTCTTTCCGGGACAGTTCAGCCGTTGGTTTGCTTTTGCAATTAACGCCTTGACAATGACGGGTGCTTTGATTTTGCTTTTCAAAATCGGTAAGAAGGTGTCGGGCAACAATCTTTATGCCCTGATAGGGACAGCCGCCTATGCACTTAGCATTGCCTGTATCACAACAACTATATATCTGAGAATGTACTCCACTCTTACATTCTTTGTGCTGGCATTCGTCTATATGACGATTAGTATGTATGAGAAGAAAAACGAGGTCAGGCTCAAGGATTGCCTTATCACCTTGCTTATTGTAGTTCTCGGCACGCTTACACAGTATTATTTTATTCTGTTTGCCGGCTTGACAGGACTTGTTTTCCTTGTGCTCAAAATCAAGGAAAGGTGCATTAAGGATTTAGTAAAATACATAATCTTTTGTGTGCTGGGCGCTTTGATTGCGCTGTGCATTTATCCGTATATTATCTCTAATGTTCTCGGCGGCAACAGAGGCTTAGGTTCAATGGAATTTAACATTTCCTTTGAAACCGCCGTGACCTATATCATCTATAAGCTCTGCACCTATATTCAGGTGCTTGCAAAGGATTTATTCCTTGGTCAGATTTGGCTGTTCGTAATTTGTGCTGTCGGCGCACTTGGCTTTGGAGTACTTTTTAGATTTATCAAAAAGAAAAAGCTCAATCGCAAGGCTATGTTTGTAGTGATTCCTTCGCTTGTTTATTTCATTGCAATTTCGCTTGTATCTCCCTTTAACAGTGACCGCTATGTAATGGCTTCATTACCGTTTATTGCAATGATTTTTACCTTTGCTTATATAAAAGTGTTTGAGCTTATCAAAATTGAAAAGCTCAGACTTGTGCTTCCGGCGCTTATTCTTGTTGGTTCCGTTGTTGCATTTTGCACCGTACAACCGTATTATACCTACGGAAAAACCAATCTGTATCAGCCGAAAACAGACAACTGCATTTTTGTGGGCACAGCGATGCTTGAATGGAACAAATGCATTGACAAGCTGGCTCAGTACGATAACGCAATGATTGTGCAAACAGCTTCTATGTCTCCTTCTTTGAGTGATGAGCTTGAGGAATTTGCCGCAAAGCGTAGAATTGTGTCAAACGGCACAATATCAGAGATGGCAAAGGGATATATGAATAACGGCAGTGAAAAGAAGCTTACCGACAGTATGTCTGCCGTTACAGATGATGAAAAACTCAAAAATATGGACGATGTTACGGTTTATATTTCAAGACTTGCGGATAATCAAAAAACGATAGATTTTATTACGCAAAACACCAAATTTAAAAATTATGAGCTTATCCAGGCTGATTACAGCTTTGACGATTTTTATAATTGGTACGATTATTTTGTGGAAACCGAGTCGTATTGCAATGTTTACCGTTTTTACTAAGGAAGGCAGGCGGATGCTTTGAACAGAGAAGACAGAAAAAATGCAATAGGAATTGCCTTTTCGGGCGGCGGATTACAGGGTATCGCTCACATCGGGGCAATTTCAGCTTTGTATGAGCTGGGTATTCATCCTCAGTTTGTCTCGGGTACAAGCTCGGGTGCTGCAATGGCGGCTATTATTGCAATGGGCTTTTCTCCGAAGGAGATGGCAGAGGTTGCAAAAAAGCATTGGAAAACGCTTGCCGAAATAGATAACGGACTTATTTTTAAGGCTTTGGCACAGTTTATTTTGAATAAAAAGGTGCGCAAGGACGGAATAAAGTCAGGTGAATTAATTTCTGATGTAATCAAGGAAATTATGGCTGAAAAGGGTATTTCGGGCTTTAAGGATTTGCCTATCAATCTGTCTATTTGTACGGTTGATACCCTGACTACCGACGAGTGTATCTTCACAACGGAGGACGAAGGACTCGAAAATGAGCATATCCACTACATAAGCGACGCTCCTCTTGAAATTGCCGTTCGTGCAAGTATGTCGTTTCCTGCCATTTATACCACCTGTACCTACGATAAATACAATTTTATTGACGGCGGCTCAAAGGATAATCTTCCCGTAAAGATTCTTAGAGATATGGGAGTGGGAAAGGTTCTTGCAATCGGTTTCGATATTATGAACTATGATCCTGACGCAGGCCTTGACGGCTTGATAAAGGTAATTTGGCGTGCGCTTGATGTTTACTCGATTGACGGCACGAGAAAGTCAATGGAGATGGCTGACCTTGCTGTTGAAATAAAAAATGAAAATACTCAGCTTTTCTCAATAGAAGATGTTGACGAAACAATCAAAGAGGGATATGATGCCATTATGGCTCATAAGGATGAAATTTTAAAAATATTTAAACAGAATTGATTACATAACCTTATTTTATCAGGCTGTCGAGGGGCAAAATCCTTAGTCAGCCTCATTTTTTTGTCATAAATAATTCAGCAACGAGCTTTGTCAAGAATCTTCACAGGTTATTATTGGTCTTGTTTTTCACTTAATTAATCATTAATTTTTGCTCATAATATCATTGTGTGAATCACGATAATTGATAAGGGATGAGCAGAGCCAATGATAAAAAATACACGAACTCGGTTGTATATGTCGGCAATAACAAATTGTTTCATAGTGGTGCTTGAAATCATAGGGACAGTAATATGTGCATACGGAACGGGTTTTGGTATGTTTAAATACTACACTACCGACAGCAACCTGCTTTCGCTGTTTTCTTCTTTTCTCTGTATGATGTATTCATTCAATGCCGCAAAAGCAGGAAATCCGTTGCAGGTTCCTAAGTTTGTCAGACTGCTTAAGCTTGCCTCGGTTAGCTGTCTTGCCGTTACTTTCATAGTTGTCACTGCAATATTCGCCCCTGTAATGGGTGAAAACGGTTACAACGAAATGCTTTTTTACGGAGATTTTTTCTATTTTCACTTGACCTGTCCTTTGCTCTCAATTTTTTCCTTAATTTTGTTTGAGGGTGACAGCCGTATAGGTGCATATGAAACCGTTCTGGCTGTGATTCCCACCGTGGTTTACGCAATTACTGTTGTAATGCTTAATATGCTTGAGCTGCTTGAGGGGCCTTATCCTTTTTTGATAGTGAACAGCCAGCCTTTGTATATTTCTGTTTCGTGGTTTATTGCAATAGTTGGAGGTGCATTTATGATTACCACAGTAATCAGGACGCTTTCACAATTAATGATGCCGTCAAAAAATATTCAGAAAAAATCTGTCGAGAATGTAAATTTTTGCAATACCGATTTGTCAAAGTTGCAAAAATGATATAAAAATACAAAAATATACAAATTATAGCCTGTTATTTGTATACAAATAAAAATTATTATGATATAATTGTCTAAAAACCAAATGAGGGGGACTTAATTTGATTAGAAGAGACAAAAATATCGCTAAGCGTTTCTTGGCCATAATGCTTGTTTCTGCGGTAATGCTTCTCAGTCTCGCATCGTGTTCTCAGGGCAGTTCTGCTCCCTACACTGCTTCGGCTGATGAGTCCGGCAAGCTGATGATCAACACTTCAGCTGACCTGAAAACCGCAAAAATCGGTGTTCAGCTCGGTACGGTGGGCGACCTTGCAACCGAGCAGTACGAGGAAACGGGTGCAGTAATTGAAAAGTACAACAAGGGTGCTGATGCAGTGCAGGCTCTTATCAAGGGCAAAATCGACTGCGTTGTAATTGACGAAAACCCGGCAAAGGCATTTGTTGAGAAAAACCCAGAGCTTTTTATTCTTGATGACCCTGTTGTAGACGACAGTTACGCAATTTGCATCGCCAAGGAAAACACCGAGCTTCTTGAAAAGGTAAACTCTGCTCTTGATACCCTGAAGAGCGACGGAACGCTTGATAAAATTATCGGCAACTACATAGGCGACGCAAAGGGAAGCTATAAGTACACCTCACCCGAGGGCACAAGCCGTAAAAACGGCAAGCTTGTTATGGCAACCAATGCGGAGTTCGAGCCGTATGAGTATCGTGAGTCCGGAGAAATTGTCGGAATCGACGCTGATATGGCGCAGGCAATAGCCGACATTCTTGAGATGGAGCTTCAGATTGACGATGTTCAGTTTGCTTCAATAGTACCTGCCGTATCCTCCGGCAAGGCGGATATGGGCGTTGCAGGAATGAGCATTACAGAGGACAGACTCAAAAATGTAAACTTCTCAAATCCGTATACAACCTCAAAGCAGGTTATCATTGTTCGCAAGGACAACACAACAGCCGATGAGAACAAATCAAAGGTTAAGAGCGTTAAGGATCTTCAGACTGCAAAAATCGGAGTTCAGCTCGGTACGGTGGGCGACCTCAAAACCGAGCAGTACGAGGAAACGGGTGCGGTAATTGAAAAGTACAACAAGGGTGCCGACGCTGTTCAGGCTTTGATAAAAGGCAAGATCGACTGCGTGGTAATTGACGAAAACCCGGCAAAGGCTTTCGTTGAAAAGAACAATGGTCTGAAAATTTTGGATGAGGCCTTGGTAAACGATGAATACGCTATCTGTATTGCCAAGGAAAACACCGAGCTTCTTGAAAAGGTAAACTCTGCTCTTGACACCCTCAAGAGCAACGGCACACTTGATAAGATTATCGGAAACTACATAGGAGACGCAAAGGGAAGCTATAAGTATACCTCACCCGAGGGCACAAGCCGTAAAAACGGCAAGCTTGTTATGGCAACCAATG
>CALYYZ010000078.1 GCA_945607165.1 uncultured Ruminococcus sp.
TGCAAGTGCAACATCCTTAGCCTGACCTGTAGCGTCCTGATGAACTGCAACAAGACAGGGAACACCCTTGCCAACCTGATATTCGCTTCTTACTGTGTGGCCGGGTCCCTTGGGAGCTACCATTGTTACATCAACATCAGCGGGGGGAACAATCTGCTCAAAGTGAATGTTGAAGCCGTGTGCAAACATAAGCATATTGCCTGCCTCAAGGTTAGGCTCAATGTCGTTTTTATAGAGAGTTGCCTGCTTCTCGTCGTTAATGAGAATCATAATGATGTCAGCCTGCTTTGCAGCCTCGGCAGCGGTGTAAACCTTAAAGCCCTGAGCCTCTGCCTTTGCCCATGATCTGCTGCCCTCGTAAAGACCGATGATTACATTGCAGCCTGAATCCTTAAGGTTAAGAGCGTGAGCGTGTCCCTGGCTGCCGTAACCGATGATTGCAATAGTCTTTCCGTCAAGAAGGGAAAGGTTGCAGTCTGACTGATAATAAATCGGTGCCTTCATGTTTTCTCTGTAGTCTTTCATTTTAATGATTCCTCCTTACCGCAGTGCGGTATATAAAATTAATATATATGTTACTGTAAGATTAAACGGAAACCGAAGCTGTGCCTCTGTCAATGGCAACAGTACCTGTTCTTACAATCTCACGGATACCATAAGGCTTAAGTAGGTCAACAAGCGTGTTTACACGGCTTGCACATTCGCAGTACTCAACCGTTACGCAGCTTTGAGCCACATCAACAATTTTAGCCTGCATAATTTCGGCTGTTTTGATAATCTCCGCCCGCTTTGCGGCAGGGCAGTGAACCTTTATCAAAATCAGCTCACGGCTGATAAACTCGCCCTCGTTTAAACGCTTTACCTTGATGACGGGAATAACCTTGTTAAGCTGTTTTTCAAGCTGCTCAACAACATACTCGTCACCGTTTGCAACTATTGTAATTCTCGAAACATTTGGGTCGTTTGTCACACCAACCGCAAGAGAGTCGATGTTAAAGCCCCTGCGAGAGAAAAGACCTGAAATTTTTGAAAGAACGCCCGCCTGATTTTCAACAAGTATTGATAATGTATACTGCATTTTCTCACCTCATTAAATAGACGGAGTGTCGGGATACACATTGCAGACAAGAATAAACGGCTTGTCCGAATCAACAATACCCTTAAGAATTTCCTCGGCTTCCTCGTTTGAGCTTGCTTGGGCGCTGTCAATTCCGTATGCCTCGGCGATTTTCAGAAAATCGGGGTCGCCCTGCAAAATTGTTGCGCTGTGTCTTCCGCCGTAGTTGTTGTCCTGAAGCTCACGCACCATACCCAAACGGCTGTTGCGCATAATAATGATTTTAATACCAAGATTGTTTCCGGCAATGGTTGCAAGCTCGTTTAAGCCCATCTGGAAGCTTCCGTCACCGCAGACCACGATTACATCTCTGGTGGGGCGGGCAAACTTTGCGCCCACAGCAGCCGGAATAGAGTAACCCATTGTTCCCATTCCGCCCGTTGTAAGGAATCTTCCCTCACGGATTCGGAAATTGTTAGCGCACCAAATCTGGTTTTGTCCTACATCGGCAACCAAAATTGCCTTTGAGTGGAGCATTGCGCTGAGGTGGCTTACAAGTGTTCTCGGCTCAACAAAGCCCTCAAAAACAGGCGGTGTTGAGAAAAGATCTTTTTTCCACGCTCTTACGGTGTTCTGCCACTCGTCGCTTACGGTGTAGTCGCCTATGTTTTCAATCAGCATTGACAGCACATTTCGCATATCGCCGACAATGGGAATCTCTGTTTTTACATTTTTGCCGATTTCGGCAGGATCTATGTCAATATGTATAACCGTTGTGTTTTCGCTCATCTGGTGTGGAGCCGCAACAGCTCTGTCACCCAGTCTTGCGCCGCATACAATCACAAGGTCAGCCTCGTGCAAAGCACGGTTAGCAACCTTTTTGCCGTGAGTTCCGAGCATACCCAAATACATCTCGTGCTCGCTGGGCATTACGCCGATACCCATCATTGTCGAAATAACGGGAATTTTTGTTGTATCGGCAAACCTCTGAAAATCAAGCTTTACTCCCGAGCTTAAAACACCGCCGCCCGAAACAATAAGGGGACGCTTGCTTTTTTTAATAGCCTCAACAGCCTTCTTAACCTGAATGGCGTGTCCCTTTGTGTTGGGCTTGTAGCCGATTATGTTTACCTCGTCGGGATAAACAAACTCCTCAATTTCGTTGGTCTGAATATCCATGGGAATATCAATCAGAACAGGACCCTGTCTGCCGGTGGAGGCAATATGAAATGCCTCCTTGAAAACTCTCGGCAAATCCTCGGTCTTGTTCACAAGATAGCTGTGCTTTACAAATGGCTCACACGCACCCGTAATGTCAGCCTCCTGGAAAACATCTCTTCCCAAAAGGTCGGTGCGCACCTGACCGGTAATCGCAATCATCGGAATAGAATCGGTGTATGCCGTTGCTATTCCCGTGATAAGGTTTGTAGCTCCGGGGCCTGAGGTGGCAACGCACACACCCGGTTTGCCGCTGCACCTTGCGTATCCGCTGGCGGCATGGGCAGCGTTTTGTTCCTGACGGACAAGAATATGCTTGATTGAGGAATCATAGATTTTGTCATAAAAGGGACAAATTGCGGCGCCCGGATAACCAAAGACGACCGAAATACCCTCGGCTTCCAAACATTTTACCATAATTTCAGCTCCGCTTATCATTGCTGTCTGTTCCTCCTATCCTTTCTTTGTCCGAAAAACCGTATTTGCGGTATTCATCATTAAACTACATTATACAACATACAATTCAAATTGTAAAGAGTCTAATATGCAAAAATCACACGCTCAAATCAGGCAAAAACACACATTTATAAAGCCTGAATCCACACTCGGGAGCAAGTGAAAACTACGCTGCAAAAAGCCTTTTATTTGTTAAAATACATTAATAACCGTCTGCATAACAAGGCTTACGGCTGTGATTGCAACCCAGCAGGCAAAGCCGAGCAGAATAGGCTTTCCGCCTGTTTTCACAAGCTTTACAATATCGGTGTTCAGTCCGATTGCGCCCATAGCCATAACAATGAAGAACTTGCTAAGCTGCTTTAGCATACCGAAAGCACCGTTTGCGGCTGCGAGAGCCTCTCCGGTGCAGACCGAGGTAACAACAGTCGTGATTACCGAGGCAAGCACAAACCAGAGTATGAACATCGGAAAGATTTTTTTGAAGCTTACCCTTGATGATGAAGCTGTGGCAGCTCGCTTTTCCTTTTTCATTCTGAAAAATGCAAGCACCAGGGTTATCGGAATAATCGCAAGTGTTCGGGTGAGCTTTACTATTGTTGCCTGGTCAAGCACAGCGCCGCCGGTGTGGTGGAGGGTATCCCATGTTGAGGCAGCGGCTGTTACCGACGAGGTGTCGTTCACCGCTGTGCCGGCAAAAAGTGCAAAGCCGTCGTTGGACATTCCGAGTATTCCGCCGAGCGTGGGAAAAATCAGGGCGGCAATTACATTGAAAAGAAAAATTACCGAAATAGACTGAGCTACCTCCTCGTCATCTGCATCTATTACCGGGGCGGTGGCAGCAACAGCCGAGCCGCCGCAGATGCTTGAGCCGACACCGATGAGGGTGGCGGTTTTTGAGGGTATTTTCATCAGCCTGTACATTACAAAGGCTGTGATTAGCGAAATTGATATAGTTGAGAGAATGACGGGCAGCGAGGTCATTCCAACCTTTCCGACTGTTGCAAGGTTAAGACCGAAGCCGAGAAGGATTACGGCATATTGCAGTACCTTTTTTGCGGTAAAGTCAATTCCCGGCTTAAACCCTCCCTTGTCCTTGAAAAAAACAGAAATTAACATACCGGCAAGAATTGCGATTACGGGCGCACCCACAACCTCAAGCGCAGTAACAAACAGCACCAAAATCCACGCCGGCACTGCTATCAGCAGGCACAGCGCAATTCCGATACCGTATTTTTTGATTACGGCGGCTAAGCCGTTTAGTATTTTTTGTATTCCGTTCATTACTTCCTCCCATAAAATACCGTCACAAAGCGAGGCTTTTCTCATTGCGTCGCTGTAACGGTGATATCTTAATAATAAGCTTTTCCGTTAATTTTATACCGAAAGAGTAAAAATTTCAATCCTTAAAACTCAACCGGTTTCTGTATTTCTGTACTTTTTGCGGTAATTGCTCGGTGTGATTGAAAAATGCTTTTTAAACTCCCGATTAAACAAAGACAGATTGTGAAATCCGCAGCTCTGAGCAACCTGTAAAATGCTTTCGTCCGTTTCTCTGAGAAGCGTTGCGGAATTGTTCAGCCTGAGCAGTCTGACATACTCAATACAGGTCATTTTTGTGGTTTCTCTGAAAAGCTTCATAAAATAGCTTGAGCTTAAGCCGACATGTGAGGCAATCCTCTCTATTGTAAGGCGGCTTGAAGCGTTTTTCTGAATATATCGGATTGACTTCTTAATAATTTTTTCCGTTTCTGTGCTGAATTCTGTATTGCCGGCATCAGAAAGATAGCCTCCGTGATAAAGTCCGATGAAAAAATCATATAGATTACGCTTGATTTCAAGCTGATATACCGTCCCTTCCTTCTCTGAGCAGGCTTCAATACTTCTCAGTGAAGCCGCAATAGCCGCATAACCGTAATCCTGAGGTCTGATAACGGGAGAGGTTATTTTTGTGCCATCAAGCTCGGAAAAAAATGTGTCTGAGCTGTAGCCGGAGTTTTTTGAAATCAGATAATCACGGTCAATAACGCAGTAAATTCCCTTCAGATTATTACATTCCGACTCTTCGTTGTGTATAACCCTGGGGGAAATGAATACTATATCTCCGGTTTGCACGGGATATTCTCTTCCGTCAACGAAAAAGCTTCCGCAGCCGCCGGTTATCATATGTATTTCTATTTCCTCGTGCCAATGCAGCTGAAAATCCGAAAGTCCGATCGCAAAATCATAATGAAAAAACCTGACCGGTACATCGCCTACCTCGGCTTCCATCGGAATTTCGTTTTCTTTGCAATTTATGCTTTTTATACAGTCCACCCAAACCGCCGCCTTATAATTTTTTTGAGTAAAAAATAGGATAGTATCATTAATGAGTGTTTTTATACAAGAATTTTTAATAATATTATAATATAATAGAAATGATATGGCAATATTTAGTTGCCAAATTTTTAGAAGTTGGTGAAATTAAATGAAATGGAGTAAGAAACTAATCGGTTCGGTTTTGGCAGCCACACTTTTGCTGACTCCCGCCGCAAGCGGAGCAGCAGCAGCCGTCACTGCCGAAGAAATCCCGGCAGCGGCGTCCTCAACTGTTGATTTTGAGCAGACAGACAGTGTTCAAAACGGCGTTATCCTGCACTGCTGGAACTGGTCGTACAACAACATCAAAAAGTATCTTCCTCAGATTGCTGCGGCAGGCTACTCGGCTATTCAGACCTCTCCGGTAACACAGCCGAAGGATTATTATTGGACAGGCGTTGCCTACGGTAATGTGGGTATCCCCGACGGCCTCGGCGGTGCTGACGGTAACTGGTGGAAAAGCTATCAGCCCGTAACCGCAGGCATCTGCGACAACGGCTACACCTGGTACGGCACAAAGGCTGAATTCAAGGCAATGTGCGACGAGGCTGAAAAATACGGCATTAAGGTTATCGTTGATATCGTAGCAAACCATATGGGCAATATCAAGGGCTATAAAATCGGCTCTGTTGAGGAGGTAATGGGTGATATTTCACGCCAGGTAGGTCAATTCTGGAATCCCGATATGCTCACTGATCCATCATACTGGCACATCAGCAAAAGCTGGACTCACTCAAGTGACGGACGCTTTGATGTTACACAGGGAAATATGGGTATGCCTGACCTTAACACAGGCGACAAAAAGGTTCAGAATATGATTTTGTCTCTTCTTAAGGAGTGCATTGACAACGGCGCCGACGGCTTCCGCTTTGACGCTGCCAAGCACATTGAAACTCCCAAGGACAACGCAGCCTTTGCAAGCGACTTCTGGGATGTTGTGCTTGACGGAGCAACAAGTTATGCTCAAAGCACAAAGGGCTTTACTCCCTACTATTACGGCGAGGTTCTCAACAGAATCGACGACACAGCAGCCGAGAATTATTATCTGAGCAAGATGTCTCTTACCGATAACGCTACCGGCGACAACATCAGAAACTCACTCAAATACGGCAACCTCGGCGGTGCAACCAATACAGGCTACAACAACTATATTCACGGTCAGGGCAACAAGGCTGTGCTTTGGGCAGAGTCACACGACACCTATATGGGCGGCGGCTCCTCCTATGACTGCAACGACTCCACAATTAACAAGGCGTGGGCGATTGTTGCTTCAAGAAAGGACTCAACCGGTCTGTATTTTGCAAGACCCTTCTATTCATATGAAAGACTCGAGGGCGACCAAAACGGCTATGACGCAAGAAAAGATCCTACACAGTTGGCTAAGGAAATCAGACAGACACAGATGGGTGAGGTTGGTACTCTGACATGGATGGATCCGTGTGTTGCAGAGGTTAACCGCTTCAGAAACCACTTTGTAGGTCAGAGCGAAACCCTCGGAAGCTCCGGAGACTCACTGTTCTATAATGTAAGAGGCGACAGCGGCGTTGTGCTTGTAAATGTTAAAGGCGCAGGAGCCGTAAGCGTAAACCTTAACGGAATAATGAAGGACGGAACCTACAAGGATCAGGTATCGGGCAACACCTTCACCGTTTCCGGCGGCAAGATTTCGGGAACAATCGCAAATTCAGACGGTATTGCAGTAGTTTACAATACAACCTCTGTTCCCAGAAATACAATCGAAGCTCCCAGAGAGAACTTCGCTGCCGAGTCAATCGACATTACAATCGGTCTTAACAATGCTACCTCGGGCACATACAGCATAAACGGTGCTGCTCCCGTTTCATACACAAAGGACACTGTTATCACATTGGGTGCAGGAGACGCAATCGGAACAAAGTATAATCTTACACTTTCTGCTTCCGACGGCACAAACAGCACCTCTGCTACCTATACCTTCACAAAGGAAAGCAAGACTGTTACATATCCCACCGAGCCGGGCTACACAACCCCGACAACAGTAGCTCCGACTACTCAGCCCGCCACAACCTCTCCTGCTACTCAGCCTCAGAACAGAGTTCTTGTCGGCGACACAAATCTGAATGATGAAATCTCAATTTCAGACGCTACAGATATTCAGCTTTATATAGTTGAATCTCAGCCTCTTTCAAGTGACGCACTTGTTGCGGCTGATGTTGATATGGACGGAATAGTCAATATCAAGGACGCAACTCTCATTCAGAGCTACATTGTAGGAAAGTCTGTTTCAGGCTCCCACTGCGGAGAGTATGTCGGTGGAGAGGTTCCCACTCAGCCCTCAACCACTCCCGCATCTAAGAATTATGTTTACTATAAAAACACAAATAACTGGAGCACCGTAAAGGCTTATTATTGGAGCGATGACAACACAACATTGTCCTCGTGGCCGGGAGTTCTTTGCGAGAGTGTAGGCAACAATGTCTATCGTGTTGAGGTTCCTTCAGAGGCAACAAAGATTATCTTCAATGGTGGCGGTAACAGCAACCAGACAGGCAACATAGATCTTGAGGGCTACAACAAGATTTACAATAACGGCAGCTGGTCTGATTACACAGGCTGATTGTCCGATTTGAAAGGCATAAAGCAAATTACCTGTTGAATGGAATGAGAAGTATTTAAAAAACGGTGTAACCTCAGAATATGGGGTTACACCGTTTTATACTGATTAGCAGTAGTATAAAACTATAAGGCTTCCCCGAGAGGAAGCCTTTAGCATAAGATTATTATACCGACAGCCGACAGCTTTCTATCGGCTGTTTTT